>JANNCG010000090.1:0-3201 GCA_031386385.1 Myxococcales bacterium | reverse complement strand
ACGGGCGAAGGTTATACCGGAAAAGCAAAGCTCAAGCTCGGTGACAAAGAGCTTGCGGATGCAGAGATTCCAGACGCGGTTCGTCGCGCGGTTGAGGTTGGAGCCGTGGCAAATACCGCGACTCTCGAGGACACGCCTGGCGGAGTGAAGGTCGCCGGAGACCCCACCGAAGGGGCGCTGTTGGCGCTCGCGCAAAAACTTGGGACCCCACGGCAGTCGCTGCTTGAGAGCACAAAAGCGGGGCTGCTTGTTCCGTTCACGTCTGAGCGCGCACGAATGTCGTTGGTGTTGGTGAAGGGCGATCGTCACATCTCGCATAGCAAGGGAGCGGTTGAGCGATTGCTTCCGCTGTGCACACTGATTCGTCGCGAAGATGGCTCTAACGAGGCCTTAACGGACAACGAGCGCAAAGAGATTGAAGCACGCGCCGCACAAATGGCTGATCGATCACTACGCGTCCTGGCGCTCGCAGAGCGTGAAGCGAGCAGCGAAGAGCTCGCTGACGAGTCGCTGTCCGACGCTGAGCGTGCAGAGTCTCTTGAAAAAGACCTGGTCTTTGTCGGCTTGGTGGGCATGAAAGATCCCCCCCGGCCAGAGGTCAAAGTGGCCGTTCAGCAATGCAAAGCTGCGGGCGTTCGGGCCGTGATGATTACAGGAGATCACCGCGCGACTGCGGTCGCCATCGCCAAAGAGTTGGGCCTGTGGGAAGAGGGTGACCTCGCCATGACGGGCGCCGAAGTGGGCGAGCTTGCGGACCAACAGCTGCAGCAGATGGTGCGAAAAGTGCGAGTATTTGCACGTGTTTCGCCAGAGCATAAGCTTCGAATTGTGAAGGCGTTTCGCAACCCGCCGCGCAACGAAGTCGTCGCGATGACTGGCGACGGTGTCAACGATGCACCTGCGATTCGTGCGAGCTCCATCGGTATCGCGATGGGCAAAAACGGCACCGATGTGGCACGGCAAGCGTCGGACTTGGTGTTGGCGGATGATAACTTCGCCACGATCGTTGAGGCCATTCGTGAAGGCCGTGCGATCTTTAGCAACATTAAGAAGTCGATCTTCTTTCTGCTGAGCTCTAACGCAGGGCTGGTTGTGACGGTGTTTGTGACGAGCTTCTTCGCCGGGATGCCGCCGTTGACGCCGCTGCAGATCTTGTGGATTAACCTGGTGACCAACGGACTTCCCGCGCTGGCGCTCGGTGTGGATCCGCCCGAGGGCGGCCAGATGAACAAGCCTCCGCGCCCCTCAGACGAAGCGTTTCTCACGGCCAAAGACTGGTGGGGGATCCTCGCGGTCGGCATCATGATGGGCGGCAGCGCCGTCGCTGTGTACCTGCTCCCCTGGTGGACCAACGTCAGCGCGCAAGAAGCCGCAAACTCCAAGCTCACGATGGTCTTCACCATCCTCGCGTTGGGCCCGCTTGTGCACGCGTTTAACTGCAGAAGCGAGCGCGAGTCCATCTTCAAGCTGGGGTGGACCACCAACCGCTTCTTGGTCGGCGCGGTGCTGATCAGCGGCGGCGTGCACCTGTTGGCAATCGTGATTCCTGCACTTCAGCCGGTGTTTAAGTCCAACCAAGTGTGGGAGCCACGCGAGCTGTTGATGGTCCTCGCGATGAGCTTGCTGCCCCTGCCGGTGCTTGAGCTTGTGAAGATCGCGGTCCGCGCGCGCAAGCCCGCGTAGGGCGAGTCGGTTAATGAACGTTGATCCCTGAGATCTGGCCGTCTTCGATCAAAAGGTTCTCGGTGCGGTGCGGATTGTCGTACGGAGCGTAAACGAAATTCCAGTGCCGACCTGGCCACTGCACCTGCACCCAAATCCACGGAAAGAGCGCATACGCCGGAACACCACGAGTTCGGGGTGAGGGATTTCTCGGCTGGATCCCGACTTGCGCATCAAGGAGCGTCGCGAACGTGTCGGGCTGCATTCGATGCGACCCACCTTCAAGCCAGGGGTGCGCCAAGCCGTCTTCCTCGAAAGCTGCTGGGTCACCATTGACCGAAATATCCGCGCGAAAACTGACTGTGTGGGTTCCTTGGGGGACAAACATTCGCTGAGACCACGCACCGTCCTTGCCGATCGCTGCTCCGTGTACGAGCCCCGGGCGGCGTAGATAGAAGATCACATCGTCGAGCTTGGTCCACGAGCAGAGTGCCACGGTGGATTGCCCTTCAGCGACGGGCATCCTCAGACTTGAACCCAACTTCACTGCCGCAACGAGCGCTGAATCCACTGATAAAAGACCGATATTTCGCGCGTCCCGTGTGCAATCAACCCTAATCGATTCACCGTTATCGACACGCACGCGAAACGATCGCGGCTCGCCCGTTTCGATGGGATGGATCGAAAACTCCGTTGTGAGCATTTGAACAGACGCAGGGGCGGGACTCATCACCCACCGCATTGGGGGCGATGTGCCCACCGTCTCGATGGCGCCAATCTGCCGAGGGCCCCAAGTGTGAACATGGTATTCTGTCTGAAAATCCACAGGCGGATGTGCGATCTGCGCGTCGAAGGGCGACACTGTCAGGGTCCCGTGCACGGACGGATGCCAGTCGAACCGGTTGCCCATTCGCTCTTCGCGCTGATCAGCTCGCTGCAGGCGGGTGCTCTGAGGTGGCTCTTCGAAAAAACTACGACAGCTCGGTCCCGTGAGATCAACGCAGTCTTCGCCGTGAACTCTCGCGGGGTCGATCCCGAGCTCACGCCGACGCACGGGCCTCACATGAAGCCAGCGATTTCGACACACCAAAAGAAACATGCTCGAGCCCGTTTCAACGCTGTCCCCAATCGTCTCGCAGCGATCCGCTTGAGTGACTGCAATGACATCCGTATTGGCAGCGAGCAGCGCTGGTCGTAGCCGATCGAGCTCAAAGCGAGTGAAGGTTCGTCTCGATAGCGCTGTCCCGAAGTGAACTTGCGCGACCGAACTCTGTGCGCGCACATGAACGTAAACAGTAGAATAACTTGCGAAGAACTGCGCTGCGAGCACCAGTGGTATGCATCCGAAAGACGCCCTCCCTGCAACGCGGAGGCTGCGAATCGATTTGCGTATACTGAGTCGCCATGCAAGTGGAAGCACGGCGAGAGCTACAAACAGGCACATCAGTATACGCAAATCGATTCGCAGCCTCCGCGTTGCAGGGAGGGCGTCTTTCGGATGCATACCACTGGTGCTCGCAGCGCAGTTCTTCGCAAGTT
>JANNCG010000084.1:0-13649 GCA_031386385.1 Myxococcales bacterium | reverse complement strand
CGCTGATCACCACTGAGAGAGGAACTCCCTCCAAATACTCGATCACCAAATAGGGCCCAAACTCTGCTTCACCGACATCCAACAACTGCACGATGTTTGGGTGGCTCAGCGCCGCAGTGGTCTTGGCCTCACGAACAAACCGCGCACTCGACAGTGGGTCGGCGACCAACTCGCTGCGCGGGATCTTCAGCGCCACAGTTCTGCATGTGCGTTGGTCAAACGCACGATACACATCCGCGTGACCACCAGAGCCAATCTTATATTCAACCCGATACCTCTCCCCCACCAGTTGATCTTTGGGAGCGGTCATTTTCATCGCGGCTAGCTTTCTCCTCGCATCGAGACAAACTATCATCGTCTGGCCCGCAATGAGTAGCGAAACAAAGTCAGGCACTGCGCATCGCGCTCGTCGGTGATCCAACCTAAATGAGTATCATCACAAAACAGCCGGACCCGCTCGACGCCGGCCGTCTCTCGAACGGTGAGCTCGCTAGTGAAGTAAAGATAGGCTGGGAGCACATCGAGTCGCTCCGCCACGTTGTGCATTTCACCAACGTTTTTCGCGACAAAATGCTGCATTCCGAGCAACTCTGCCGCCCGTGCATTGCGCAGACCGAAGAGCATCGTGGCCCCGGCAAACCGTGCAGTTTGGGCGAGTTCAACCGCAGAACCCGCGAGACCGCAAGACGATCTTCGGCTACGCCACTCGGTCACATACGATGCAATAACCACAACGCCGACCGCGACAATCAACGGCCGCACCGGTCGTCGGCCCCCACCCCATGAGAGGGCGCTCCACCCCGAGACCGAGTTCAGCAGCTCGACAAGACCACACAACGCAAGCGCTCCGAGCACCAGCGCAAGCAAGCCGTCGTGTCGGCTGTGCGCATGACTTTGGGTGCTCGCCCGGACGAACCCTGTCCATAATACACACATAATAGCCACGACACGCTCTCGCCGCCCTGTGAGCGCTCGAACTCCAGCGAGGCTCAGCGCCGCAAACACACAGAGCGATGACACCCGAACAAGACTGCTAGTGTCCTCGACAAACCAGCGCGAAAGCGACCCCAGATAGCTCTGGATCGAGCGAGGATCTACTGCAAATTCACCTAAAAAATGGCGTCGCCCATGCTCTGTACACAGGCGCCAGTATGCTCGCGGTGTGTGATAGGCGAACAAGACGGCAGTGCTTACGGCGAAGGCTCCAGCCGCGCCCAGAACGAGTCGCAAAAAAGCGCACGACGAGCGCAAAAAAAGCCAGCCCACCAGTGGCGTGAGCACCAAGACTGAGACCCCATCGCTTGGCCGGTTCGCGAGCGCGAGGCCGATGCAAATTCCGGCGAGCCAAACACGGCGCTGCTGCAGCGCCACCAAAGCTTGGGCCAGCAGCGCGAGAGCGCAAAGATCTGGGAGGCACTGCGTCGCCAGCTGCGTCCAACCAGGGACCAAAAACACACTGAGTCCCACAAAAAACAGCTGCGACGGTGCCACCCACACCCGATGTGCACGCCACCCAATCAACACAGTCGCCTTCAGAACCGCGTGCACCAGGACCATCAGTGCCAACACGTTGAAGGCACCCAGTGCCTGCGAAACAACAGATGGATCTCGCACGCCAAGCTGATGAAAGAGCGACCCCAGCAGCGCAAAGAGTGAATACCCCGGCGGGTGAGGCCGCCCAAGCGAGAGGTCTACTCCTCGCGCGCTCAAGACAAACCCAATGGCATCCCAGCCGATAGGCCACCGTGGAAGAGTCAAAAAAAACGGAGCGCTCAGCAAGACAGACAAGTACAGCGGCCAGCGGGGATCTTGTTCGGCGACCGGCTTGCTGTCTGTAGATATCACAAATACTTTATCTTCTTCGAGCCGAGCGCTTTAACAACAGCATCGTCGCGATCGCCATCACGCCCAGACCAAGCGGACTCATTTGGGTCGAGCGTGTGCTCACTGTGCACTGGCACCCGCCACGGATCGTCATCGGCCCGCCATCGGCGACCACATCGTTGCCCATCACATCAATGGGGATCACCACCTGCTCGTTCGGAACATCAAATGCGTCTGAAGAATCCCTCACGTCGGAGGCATCGAAGCTCGCGTCTTCCATCGTTCCGGCCTCGGGACCGGGCTCAACGGTGGGCTCGGGTCCGCGCTCAATGGGCACAGGGCACTGCCCACCGGGTCCAGCACCGCTGTCCCCCACGACCGTGATCGACAGCATCGTGGTGCCCCATTGATCCCCGGTCTGGCCGCCTGCACCACCGCGCGAGTTGCCGTCAACGCCGTTGCCTGCGGCCAACATCTGAACCGTCCCCGCAGCGCCTGGCGCGATAAAATCAAAGGGAATAACCACTTCGGTCATCCCCGCGTTGGCGGCGATGATCCCAGTATGCGTGAGGTCACAGTCAAGCACGCGAGTCATTGGCTGCATCGGGTTGGTACCGAGCGCACCGCCTGTGACACGGACGTCAAAGCCACCACCGAACAGCGTCCCCATGTCTGTTCTCGCAATGCGCATGGTGTACGTGACGCGCTCGCCCGCGTTGACCATCATGGGCCCATCAACACGCACCATGGCTCCGCCGTTTGGCGACATCGCGCTGTTGTGACAGCTTGGGATAATCCCCACGCACCCACTCGCAGATCGGTTGCTAATGCCCTCTTCGTAGGCCCACGCAGGGTGGCTCACGGACACCAGCGCAAGGGTCGTGACCATGCTCAACGCACGATACTTCATGCTATTCATATCGAAAGATCTAGCATGAAATCTGTCTCGGATCTCTCAATCTGAACGCTGAGGCGCCACACAAAGAGTGCAAAATGGCTCATCGATATGCCGGAGCCACCGGAAGATTTTGCGCGGTGTTCAGCGGATCTGAAAGCGTCCAGTGATCTCTTCCCAAGCCGGCTCTGCGGCCACGGCGCCAACTACGAGCTTTCGCATTTTGAGCACTACACGCTCAACCGTCGAGGTCTGTCCGTATTGTGCACCACGTTTGCCTGGATGCTTAAACACCGCCTCGGTCCCCGGCACTGGATACGGAACCACAATCTCAATCGCCATCGTTGATTTGCTTCGGCGTTGGCCGCCTGTCAGCCGTGTGCCCTTCAAGGTATGGTGTGTCTCGGCGGCACCAGATGCGCGGTTGATCACATCCACACACGTCATGTTGGCGTCCACGTGATAGATCCGATTGCGAGTCCAAATCTCTAGGACCACAACAGACCCGGGCTGCATCGTGGCGTCGGTGTCGCGAATGTACTCAACCTCAAGCGGAGGCGCGCGATTGGTGACCGTGCTGTCCGTCGCCGGAAACGCGTTTGCTCCAGCCATCCCATTGGGGCTCGCGAGACCATTCGCCGGCGTAAATTGCGGGCTAGGATTCAGTGGGGCTCGGGGAAGTTGCAGCGGCGCAGGGTGGGCCGCGTCCGGCTGCGTAGGCTCGCCCGGAATGTCCTGAAGACCCTCATGCGGCAATGAATAGCCCACACGGGTCTTTCGCGATTCTCGTTTGTCGACCATGAAAGAGTTGCTGAGAATGATGACAAATCACCGAATAAAAGAACAGTTCAAACCACGAATACGTGGAGGCTATCGTTTTGCGCGGCCCATGCGTTCAAAACGCTCCAGCAACTCAAGCTCCCATGACTGCACCTGTGGCCGAATTTGCTGCCTTGCCAGCCAGTCCCGCGCCCCTCGCTCTGGTGCCATCAGCGCGCTCTGAATCACGTGGGTCCACTCTGCACGATTCAGGTCTTCGCGCTCATCCACCAGTGCCCAAAGCCCATCGTACCGCTGGAGTGCCAACACCCGCACAGCGGCCCGACGAAGCTTCGACTGCGTGGGGGTCTCACCCGATTTTGCTTCGCGCTCTGCGTTGCAGCCCTGCACCCAGCGGACAACCTCAAGCACACGTCGGGGCTCAAGATCCATGCGGCTGCCCCACGTCAATAGACATTCTGCCAACGTATTTGCAGATAGTTCGGAGTGGGTAGTGCTTTGATTAAAGAGCTGCTGAAGCAACCACGCTTCCGTTTCATCACGCGCAACAAACTCTCCCGCAAGGACGCTGCACTCTGCCGGCGAGAGACCTTCAAGTATCCCTGCCAGCCACCGGGGCTCTTGCCGGGCGAGCCACTTTGCGGCCGTCACTCGTTTGCTCAGATCTGCGTCCCCAAGCTCAGCGATCCACTGCTCCGCGCTTCGGGTAAACCCTTCTCGCAGGAGTGACCGCTCTGATGGGCTCATGTGGGCGCCAAGCGGCTGCAGATCTGGCTCGCTTTGTGCGAGCGTGAGCAAGAGATTCTCTGCGCGATGCAGCTCTGCGAGGACCGACAAGGCAAGCCTCGGATCGGACACGGTGAGCGCCTGCGAGACGTTTGCGCACAGCACTCGCAGCGCGGGGACCTGCTCACTGAGCTCTGTCGCGAGGCGCTGCAGTTGCAACCGCTGCAACAACTCGATCGTGAGAATACCTGAAAAAACCCACCCTTCCCACGCCCTTCGAAGAGCCGTTAGCGCCCTCAATGGTTGCCCCTACCCGGGCGTGTTGATACACCCGCCGAGTTCAAACAAGAGATACTCTAAGATCCGCTCTTGTGGGCTCAGCGGCGTCATGTCCATGGCCGCGCGGTTGTCGACTTCGTATGAGGAAAACAGCACTCGACCACAACCGTTGTTCTCTTTGATGTCCGCGCTGATGCTCAGCGGCCTTCGGCCCGCGGGCATACTCCCTCCGGCCATTCCGGTAAACCAGTTCACCTCGCCATCCACGACCACTCGGGTCGTCATCGGGACCGAGTCCACAGCAACCCACGGCGAGATAAATCCAGTCAATGGAACCGTCCCCGCCGCGACGCCGCGATCGGTCAGCCATGTCCGAAGGTTGGGATCGACAATGTTGGCTTGATACGTAGCGCCCATCGGCGGCGAGGCGCCCATCCCAATGTTAGCGGGGTCGCGGCTGTTGCTTGAGAGCGTCATTCCACCTGCAAATGTCGCGACCGATGGAGCGCTGCGAGCGAGCAACCCGTACGCGGTATCCGACGCATACAAGCGCCCTCCCCGCTGCAACCACTCGCGCACGTTGGTCGCGATGCGTGAGTTTGCGTTGGTCCCAAGGACCTGCCAGCTCTTGCTGAATCCAAGCGAACCACAAGGCGCAAAGATCACGTTGTATTGCGCGAGTCGTCCGGCGTCAGCGAGGATGTTGCCAAACTCACACGCGGCGGTGGTGACATCGGTGGCGACGGTGGCCGTGCGGCATGGCGCAGCGGTGTCAAACTCTGTGATTCCGATGCGGCGGATCACACGTGAGATGTCGTCATAGCTCCAGTCCATTGCCGCAGGGCGTGTCTCTTGTGCCATCGTCGAGCCAGCAGCCACCAGAATTCGCGGAAGCTCTCCCTGCGCTCTCGCGCCCGGAAGCGTTGTTGCCGCTGGCACCGCCGCGACTGGGTTGCACCCATTGCCGGTGATCATTGTGACGCGTCGAAAACGTCCCTTCTGCACCACCAAAAACACAGTCCCACCGCCGTCAATTCCGTGGGGAATCAGAAAGCGTCCCTGGATGTTACTCACCGCATATCCTAGTAAATTTCCAGGCAAATCGCAGTTGTCACAGGCTACACCCATGGGCTGCGCGCTCGGCGCCGTGCGGGTCAAGTAGACCACTGCGCCCGGGACCGGGTCCTCACCGTTGGGCGCAAACACCGTCCCCGACACCTCCGCGCCCATCCCAGGGCAACGAAACACATCGGACGGAACATCGCTCAAAACATCACTGCCCACCCCAGCGTCGATCACCATCACATCGGGACCTGAACCGGCCTCGACACTTGGGACATCAAAACCCCCGCGGTTAACGCCACAAGCAAAACTGCTGATCGCCAGCAAAGTAAGAAGCAAAGCTCGTTGAACTAAAAGCATCGGTTGAACTTTCTACCACGGCGCACGAGTTTGCACGTCGTCCAAGTTAACGGTGGGGATCAAAGCACATCGACGGAGCCGCGGTTTCCGAAAGCGTCGGTCACCTCAACGCGCGTGGCCCGTGCAGCTTGACCGCCTACCGTTGTCGTTGCGACACCGTTTGCGTCGAGCAGCACCGCAGGTTCGGTCACCGGCATCCCGCCCATGATCGTTGCAATCACCCGAACATTCACTGACCGAAGCGGAACACGCCGGTTCGCCAAGCTGCTCTGGTCCATCAACCGCCAACCATTGCGTGACTCATACCCCACGGTCACTCGGACGTTGGCCCCATCGTGCTGAGCGGTCACCACAAGATTGCCTTCGATCACCCGAAACGCGTTGCTGTTGAGCATCCAGCCGGCTCCCTCAACGTGAAAGCGATATCGCCCCAGCGCAACACCCGCGCGGTCTGCAAAGTTAGCGCTCGCATCAATCGTCGGTGGAACCGCCTGCCACTCAACCGCCCAATAGTGAGAGCGGTTGACCCCCGGTGTGATCCGCAGCGGTGATGGCGCGTACGTCAGCACAATGTCCCCGTCCGTGACTGGCCTCCCAGAGCGGCGCGGCACGGGCTCATACACATTCGATCCGTCAGCAGTTTCACGCTCTAAACGCACTCTAGGCGTCTCGCGAAAGGGATCATCGCCGGCAAATACAAAGTGTGCGAGCTCAAGCCGCGGGACCATCAGCGGGGGCTGCGCTGTAGCGAGCGCTCTTCGTCCACGAACCCACGCTTCAACCGGGACCGTCATCGGAACAGTCCCCGCATTCACAGGCATATCCGGCGCTGGCAGGTCGTCAGTCATCGGCGGCGAGCTGATCCTCGTGCTGCCCATAGCCGCGTTTTCGCGCAGGGGGGTGTTCGCCAGCGCGAGTACCTCAGCGGCCCGCTCAGCAATGGCCTCGCCCTCAAGCGGTCCCCAGAGGTTAATGCCCGGCTCATACCCGCCGAGCATCCAGTCTTCGGCCGTGAGCAGATAGCCCACGTGCCCTTGCGCGTATCCCACAACAATCGTGCGCTCGGGTGGCACCGGAGAGTGTCTACGCAGCGAATCAGCAAGCAGAGTGACAGGCTCGCCGGGCAGCGTCGCGAGCATATAGTCGCCCAGTTTTACCGCCGAGACTACCGTACGTGTGCTGGCACAGATGGGCGTTGGGACCAGATCGAGGTTGGCAAACCCAAGGATCAGTTCGGCCCCGCGCTGCACATCAATGCAGCTTCGATAGCCCCGAATGGTAGACACCCCAGGCATCGCCGCCATCGGAATCAACGGCCCCGTCTCGGCCCCGCAGAGCCCCGCGCCGTGCCACGCGTTAAACTCATCGATCGGGGAGAGGAGTTCACCCATCGGTCCGTTCACCCGACCATCGGGGAGCCTTCGCCGTAGAAACGGCGCATACTCAAGCCGTTGCGCACCCGAACGAACAGCAAAATTGCTCCAATCCGGACCCAACGCAACGGACCGGGTCACCGCCTCGATCGCCAGCGTTGCGCGCATGTTCGCGCCCGCCTGCATCCACACCGGACGAATGAGCGTCGTGGCCGCGCGCCCAACAGACTCCATCGCCGCAAAGTCTTGACATTGTATAAGTCCTGAGCAATCAATGGCGCGGTTGCCAGCGGGAGATACGTCCCCACCCGCGCCCTGCAAGTGCATCACCAACACTGGGCGTCCATCCATCCGGGGCGCGAAGGACTCTTCGAGAGCCCGCTCAACCGCACCGGTGACCTCATTGGTTGCGAGCAAATTATCGGGTCCCAAGATGGTCCCATGCACGCCAAAGACGTTGACCATCGCGAGGGGTTGCCCATCGGCGGTGTCCACGCGGATGACGTACAGGTTCTCGTCTTTGTGAGAGCCCCCAGCGAGCATGTTGTTCTCTTGGCGTCGATCTGAGCTAACCAGATCCCGGGGATCAAAGTGCATGTCCGTCGCAAAACCGATGCGCGCGCTCTCGCGGCTCGCGACGGCCGCACGTGCGGCGGCCACGGCGGCGGCGACGACACGCTGATAGTTGCGCCCGTGATAACGCCCCAGCCCAATTTGCAAGATCGAGTTGGGTGTGTACTGCGCCATAGCCCCGTGTGAGTGGCTCGTTGCAACAATCACTTTGCCTGAGAATTCGGCGCCCAATGCTCGCTCAACATCAAAGGTAAACGTGTCGTATCCAAGCGGCAAATCGAGCTTGATGAACACGACGTTTTCAGTCCCAGCGCTCAGCGCAAGAGCGCGCGCGTGGGGTCGGGTCTCGACCCCCACCGAGGGCATGTACGCGTCAGAACTCGGCACGTCCCGCGCGTCCACCATCCCACGCATCCCTGAGCTTCGCATTCGAGCTTGGTAGCCACCTTGGACCGAGCCCACCGGAAGATCAATCAACGCCTCGCCGACACCCGCTCGCAATGGAGCCTCAACGACCATCTCGCCCGCGTGGGCAGTCGCGGTCATCGGCTCGTACGTGCAGTGATCGGTGTTGGCAACGGTCGGCCGCGGTGCCGGTGCATCGTACTCAACAATCGCATCGTTGGTTGATCCATCGCCGCCATCGGTTGCAACAATATCTGTGGCCAAAACCACGTCCGATTGCGCATCACCAGCGTCAGGCTGCCCAGGGGTCGAGCAATGGGCGACGAGCAAAAACCCAACCTGCAGTGTTGGGTGAATCAACCGAGTAGATCGTGGTGTCATTGTGAACTTAGCTCACAACAAGTTTGGCACAGATCAACGATTTAGTAACGGCTTGGAATATTTGAACACCCCTCGCCGAGCCCGAAGGCTCAGGCGAATCAGTATCCCGGAGGGAGAATCGCTTGATCGAGCGGCGCTTGGGGCCGAGTCGACGCCATGGGCATCTCGCTGGTCTTCCATGCGATTGGACCGTTGAGGTAGGTCGCATAAAGATCGTAGTAGCCGTTGTGTGATGCGCGATCAGGACGATCGGTGCCCCAAGAGTTTTTGATGCGCAAGAAGTTGAGCGTCCCGTTGACTGCTGCGCTGCGCTGCGCTGCAGAGAGCATCCCAATACCAAGCGATCCAAAACCCGGAACGTTGTCCACCGTGTAGTCTTCAGCCACGGTAAGGTGTCCACCTTGGCGACCTGGAGTCCCAGCTGTGGTCAATTGAGCGAGGGTAAAGTTGCCATTTGCGTCCAGCGCGTTGAAGTCTACGAGCCACGAAACGATCACGGGGTGACCGTCGTTCATCGCGCGAAACACGCGCTTCCAGAAGTTTGTGCGGCCGGTGGTGTCTGCTGGATAGTTGGTCGAGCGCCATGCGTACGAACCCTACCGGAGGTCTGGGTACAACAAACCATTGGCGCGGCCGAACACATCTGTGAGGGTCAATCGGCGGGTGGTGCCCGTCGAAGTGCGTGCGCTGCCGACGATCAGGTCAGCAGGCTTCTTAATAAACGCGAGGGTGGCACGTGATGCGGACAACACGCGGACACCGTCTGCACCGAAGGCCGTGGTCATCTCAGCGATGACTGCGGGGCGAAGACCAAAGGCTCGATCAAGCTCAGCGCGAACGATGGTGCCGTTGCGGCGGTTCGCCGGCATCGAGAGCATCCCTGTTCGAATCGAAGTGTTGATCGCTGCGAGTGCCGAGCTTTGGCGCGCCGACTGAGCAGCGTTAGCCTCTTCAGGGATGAAGTCGCCCTCGCTCATGTAGCCGCGAGCGATGATGATGTCACCTGCCTCGCCCCAAAAGCCACCCGTTTCGATCTCCATTCCGGTGACTTCGCCAGCCATCAAGCTCTTGTACCAATGCCAGTACGTAATATAGCTTTCAGAAATGTTCAGCTGCTCGCCCATGGGCGCAGCAGCGGTCACGGATGCTTTGAGACGGAGTGACTCGATCCAGCCGACGGTGGCGTAGATCCAGCAGTTGCCGATGGACTGGCGTTTGACCGATGAGTGCGTGAGGTCCGTAACGGCGTCTACAGCGACGTCCGTTGGCTCTTCTGAGTTTTCACCCGAGAGCGGACTGTTGTCGACCGGTGCACAGCCAGTGGCTGAGAAAGCGATCATGGTTGCGACAGAGATTGAACGACGGAAGAACGAAAGATTCATTTGTTGGTTCCAATCAGTACACGCGTCTGGGGGTTTTCGGCGACGGGGAATTAGTACCGACTGTCGAACGCCATTTCAACACAAAAGTGCAGATGTAGGACAACTCCTTACTACAGTAAGATAATCCTGCAAAATCAACGGTAAACACTCGTAACCAACCGGAATACATGTAGGCAAACGAGCGAAAATAGAGCGAATCCGAAAAAAATAAAAGCACAATGATGTTGTATTATTTACCCGTAACTAGAATCATTGCTCGTCGTCCGGAGGCGAACCTACTCATGAAATCGTCATCGCGTTGGGCAATCACCGGTTTTTGCGCACTCTTCGGAGCTTCAAATACCGCAATCAGCCAGCAAATTCGCTCACCAACTGCCGCAACGCAGCCAGATACAGCGGCCTTTGGTTGCGCGCTTGACTACGCCAACACTGAGCGGTGCTTAAGACGAGTGAGCGAGCAATCCCTGCAAAATATCAGCGCTCTTTCACCCGTTCAGACCGCTATCGCGAGCACAGGTCAACGAATGGACCACGCTGCGCAACGCACCGCGTGGCAGATGATTGAGTCGCTCAGCACACACTGTTCGCACGAGGCGATGCAACAACTCGGAACCGCGAGACTCACGGCCCTGCGCGACTGCGAAGAACAGCTGCACCAACGGGTTGACGCGATGGGCAATGATGTCGCGCCCGACGTGCGCGTTGCAGCGCTAGCACTGCGGGGTGGCTTGCTGCAAGCGTCACGGCAGCCCCAGCTCGCGTGGCGTACCTATCGCGAAGCCGTACGATCCTGGGACCAGGTGACGGTGTACGAGATCAACGCGGACGGGACCACTCGAAGCATTCGCGCGGGAGTGGATCACCGGGGAGATGAGGTTCCGTTGAGGCTGCCGAATCCAGAAGAAGAGCTGCATCGGGCAGAGGATCGCGCGCGAAGCGAGACCATCTTAGAGAGCGTTAGAGGGCTTGATCGACAGCTCGCTGACCTGACCTCTGCGGTCAACCACCTGCAACACTGCTTGAGACATCCTCGTGCGCATGAGTGCAGTGAGTTTTGGCTCGGACAGTCGCTGCATGATCCATTGGCGGTCCCGTACGTGATGATCAACCCGTTCGCTGGCGTGACAGAACTTACGGGATTGACCGCACAGTCCCCCGCGAATCCCTTGAGCGATACGATGCCCGACGAGGCTTTTGCGCGCGGAAACAAGGCTTCTTCGCAAGCTTGGCTCGCGCTCGGCACGATGGTGCTTGACGAGTACAGTGTGTTGTTTTCGGTCCCACACTACAACGGCCCCCGCGAGAGAGCAGCGTTTGACCTGTGGTTTCAGTGGGAGTACTCGCCGCGCGTTTCGCTGCTACAGCGCACCATCGACGAGTACGCTCTGCCGTACTTTCAGCGCGCCATCGTGGGGCATGTGCCCGAGACCGAACTACCGGCAACCGCGCAACTCGCCGAGATTTTTGCACGCCTCGCGCGGGTCATCCGCAATGCTCCGTTGCCACAACGCAACGCGTTTGACGAACTTTATCCAGCGGCTCAGTGAGCGAAATGAAACTGCACCTCCTCATCGCAACCCATTTCGCTTGTATTGTCGCAGCGATTTACTTGCTTAGTGCCGACGCCATCGCGCAGCAGCAGTGGCGACCCATCGTGATACCACCGCCTGTCGAGCGGGCTGATGAGAGTGCGTTTCGCTGTGCACTTGATCTCGCGACGAGCACACATTGTCTCGAGCAACTCGCAGCGCGGTCACTCCAGCAAGGCGCACCAGCCAACGAGTCACTTCGCGCAGTGACCGTATTTTTGCAGGCGAACAACTCGCACGAGGCGAATGATGTCGTGACGCAGTTTGCCGCGTTTCGCGCGATGAACAGCGCTTCGCAACGAGAACTGTGGACGCTGATTGAACCGATCGCCGAGCACTGCCAACGCACTGCGCGTGCACAATTGAACATCTCGCCAACCATCGCATTGCGTGAGTGCGCGGCACAACTGCAGCTTCGTGTAGAGGCAATGGGACGCCACGTTGCGCCGGATGTAGCAACTGCAGCACACACATTGCGCGGGCAAATACTCAGAGAAGCGGCTGATGTTCGAGATGCGTGGCGAGCGTTTCGAAGCGCCGTTGTGACCTGGGATCGAACCGTCACGGTGGATCTGAATCCAGATGGAACAACAGCGCAGTGGCGCCCAGGGCGCACGCGACTTCATCAGCCCATTCCAACGGAGCTGCCAACTTTGCGCGGGGCGCTGCCCTTGCTTGCCGCGCGATGGGAGTGCGCCCAGGAGCGAGAATTCCGTCGCAATGGTGCCACCGGAATTGTCTCGCCCTTTGGCGGAATGGGGGACCAACTCGACGGTGCCGCACAGCCACTGCAGAATCCTTTGCCCAGCGCACTGTCCAACGACGCGTGGATTCGTGGCAACACTGCCTCGTCACGCGCGTGGGTTGCCCTTGGAGGCATGGTGGCGCAGCAAGCGACGAGCGTGTTTGCAACGCTGCCCTACCGGGGAAAATACACAGTTCGTGCCATTGACCAATGGAGTGATCGTGTGGCGATGCCAGCAATTAGTATCGCGGATTTCGTCGTTCACAGCCTCGCGAGCCGATGCTTTCAGCGGGGTATCGCAGCGCAAGTTTCTGAGACAGAAATTGAAGCAGCGGAGCAGCTTGGCGATTTGTACGCTCGCTTTGCTCGGTTGTTGCGGGATATGCCACAACGACCGAGATGGGAGCTCGAAGCCTCGTGGAAACCCTAAGAATCGCTGCGGTAAGTTCATCAAGAAGCAAATCAAGCACTGCGACGGATGGGGCATGAACTCACTCGCTCACCACTTGATGCTCTTCGGCTGCGTCGTCATCGCTTCTAGCGAAAACGCATTTGCTCAGGACAATTACACACAAAATGTCCGTTTATCAGACACCGTCGTGGCAGATTCAGACGCGTTTCGCTGTGCACTTGACCTTGCGACGAGCACACAATGTGTCGAGCGACTCGTTCATCGCGCACATCGTGCAGAAGCGTCTGGCCTGGCGACCCGCAACATTGGACACGCGGTGGACCTGCTGCTGCGCGTGGGTCAGATCACGGAAGCGCGCAACGCCCTCACCGATGTGCTTGCCCACGAACCGATGAACGAGCACTCACAACGGGCCGTATGGACCGCCGTTGAGCGATGGGTTCTGCAATGTCGCGATCATGCGGCGCGAGTTGAGACAGACCCGCAAGAGCTACGTCGCTGCGAAGCTCAATTGCGTGCGATGGTGCACTCGATGGGGTTGCCGTTGACACCCGATGTCTACACTGCGGCCGCAACTCTACGAGGTCAATTGCTGCTCGAAATGGGTGATCGAGCACACGCGTGGCAGTCATATCGAGCGGCGGTTGTGGGTTGGGATGCGATCGCAACATACCAACTGGACTCTCACGGTGCAGTCCTCGCGATCAAACGGGGAGGCAGTCTGCTCGACCACGATCTGCCACGGGCACTCCCCACCTTGGGACATGGGATCCTCCGTCCCGGTCACTACCGCGTGTTCGAAACATTCCAATTGGTGAGGCACATCGCGTGGAGCGAAGAGCCCACCGAGGCGATGGACGGCG
>JANNCG010000044.1:0-3441 GCA_031386385.1 Myxococcales bacterium | reverse complement strand
TGAGGACTTAGCGCCCTCGCAAGGAGCTGCGCTGAGCACAAGGCTCCGCGCATGTGCCTTCGCGCAAAGAGCGCTCCGGGCCCCCTCGTCATTGTCATTCCTCGGGGTTGGTGGGGGATGCTCTTGCTGAACCAAAGCGTGCGGTCCATCAAACAAACTTGAACTCTGACCAGCACCAAAATCCGCATTTCACACACTCAAAGACTCTACGCGCACAGCATCTCCAACGACCCCCGAGGAATGAACATGACGAGGGGGCTCCTGAGCGCTCTTTGCGCGAAGGCACATGCGCGGAGCCTTGTGCTCAGCGCAGCTCCTTGCGAGGGCGCTAAGTCCTCAGCGCAGCTCCTTGCGAGGGCGCTGCCACGACCCGAAAAAGTGTTGAATACACAATCAATGACTTGCTGGTTAGTCGAGTGGCAACACTGAGACTTGGCTGCCCACTGAGAGTCTAAGCTCTGCGGCACACTCTTCGTTGATGATCACGCCATCACGGGTGAGCTCAACAGGGACGCCAACACACTCTAAAAACGGAGCTTCTTTGCGCTCGACCGCGACGAGCGCACGTTTGGTCGAGGTCACTTCACGGATGAGCTTGACCTTGGTGGTCTCGGTGCGTTTAACCAGCAAAATTTCGTCTGTTGTTGCGCGAAAGTGCGGACCGCCGTCAAACGGATCAATGCGGTTGCAGTACTGAAACCCGATGCGTCGAAGCATCTTCTCCACGCCACGCGTCTCGCGGCCCACTTTGCCAATGACCGCTTGCGCCTCTTTGGGCAGCAACGATGCGTAGATGTCCCCCGACGGAAACAACGATTTAATAAACTCTTTGTTTCGCTTCGAGAGCAGATCGGCCTCGAGGTAGGTCAGATCGGTGAAGTGGCGTCCGTAGGCTTCCCAGAGGAGGGAGGTTCCATCGGGTTCGAGGGGAGGGAGAAGCTCGGCGACAACTTCGTTGCGAAACAGGCCGCGGTGCAGGGCCATAAACAAAAACCGCACGTACGAGATCATCAGTCCGACTTTTTCGGGGACCTTTCTCGCGTCCGGATGCACGATCAATCCACCGATCTCTGTCGGCCCATCATAGCTGTACCCCATGCAGAGCACAGTGTGCACAAAGTGCCGATCGATCGTTGCGCTGTATTTCTCTTCGGTAATCACGTCGAGATAGATGTACGGAGCCTCTCGGCGCCCAAGCTGCGCGATGATCTTGCTGGTCCCCACCACGCGACCCTCTTCGCGATCCTCAATGACAAATGTGTACTCTCGCTGTCGTGGGTCTTCGAGTGCGCGCGAAAAGCTGCGCACAGAGAGGTCGATAATCTCTCGGACCACCGAGCGATCGTTGGGCAGGTTGACGGTGTTGAGATGTCGAGCGAGATCCACGAGATTGTCCTCGTCTTCGTGGGTCACTGCGCGCAGTCGATAACGGATCATAGCGGGGCCAAGGCCAATAGAACAGGTTGCAGGACGACTGTCACCTGGGTCGTTGAGGATTGGATTGAGTGGACGGGTGGCATGGTCCCCATGTGGGAGATGTGAGCGCTGCGTTCGGGGCCCGTTCAAACTAGGTCACTACCCGAGCGAGACAGCCTTCGAACTACGACCCTTCGGCTTTTGGCTCACTTGTCACCCAGCCAATGGCGTCAGTCGCCCTGCCTAGTCGTTTGATATTCGCTCGCCGCAACTCTGCTTTTGTCGTCGGGTTTTTGCCAAATGCGGCGTTGTCATCGGACAAAAATGCCTTGTGCATATCCGGACGGATTGCTGCATCGGCAAGCACGACGGCAAGGACAATCGCATCACTTCGCGAGATGTCAGCGTCCTTCGCAATTTGCACGGCGCGTTGCAACGCTGATTCCGTCTCATCGAGCAACGTGACTTGCCCGACAAGCGTGGGCAGCATCCCGTCGAAGCACTGCTCTAAACGCGCAACAAGATCGTTGATAAGGTCTGGGACTGGCTTCAGCGCTGTGGCAAGAGTCTTCGCTTCTTCTAAGTCGATGCGCCCAGCCTCATGAACGCGCGCGTGAAACGTCTCTTGAAATTTTCGCCAGTCGTTTTCAAGAGAGCGAGCGCGCGCGAGTGCCTCCGCGACACAGAAACGAGGCAACGCAATCTCACACCGCTCTTTGCAGACCTCACGCAATGCATCCGCCTGCAGATCTTGACGCAGGACAACGTTCAGCAGCCAATTGGTGTCCGCGTAGAGGATCAAAACGGGTTTCGCGGTCCAGACTCCACGGATCCGCCCCGTAGCAATTCGAGCATCCCAAGCGCGCGAAGCCGTGCGACGCCAGCAACGGTATCGTCCGTGTCTGCTGTCACCTGTGCTGTGAGCCATTGTTGAGTGCTTCGCTCTAACCGGCGTTCGTTGGTCGGATCCGTCATCTCACGGGACGGACAAATATCTGTGGTTGGAAGATTCAGCAGTTCACCCTGTGCTTCTGGCACGCCAGTGGCAAAGAACCGTGCTCGTTCAGCATCGACAAGCAATGCAAACTCGGCCCCCAAACGTTGAGCATGCCACCGTAAAGTAATCATGTCTTGGGGAGATGCGTGAAGTTTCACTTCAGCAATGATGGAGAGCATGCCTTCGGGAGAGCGCACGACAAAGTCCGGTCGGATGGTGACTTGTCCCATGAGACTCTGCAACACCTGCCCACCGTGAGCCGCACGGCCCGCCCAGTACGCGACCTCTTCGTCGGTAGTGTCGGGCGCAGTACCGTCAAAAAGATCGAACGCCACGAAAAAGTCGAGTTCGGCTCGCAAGAAGCGGGTGGCGTCGGTGTTGAAAAGCATCTCCTCCGAAGCCTCTCTTCCTGAGAGCGCGACGTCTTCTGGCCAGACACTCCCCGCTCGTGCAAATGCAAACGCCAGAAACTCGCCGAACGCTCGAGCAGCGCGTTCGAGTAGGCGTGCGCTCACAAATCGTCCAGGCTCGCGCCGCGCAATTTTGCGCACTGACTCTTCAAACGACAGCGGCCGCTGAACGAGCTTGAGTGTGGGCCAGAGCTTTTCGAGCAGTGGTGCCGTATCCCGCAAAAGGGTCAGCAATTGCAGCAGCGCAGTCCGCTCTTCTGGACTCCCGTCGGTTGGGCGTTGCTGCCTGACCGCTTCACGCATCACACTCCAGGCTGGCGCCCACGCTTCTTTTAGTGCCAAGCGATCAGAGTCGGAAATTGCGTCGTCGTTGCTCAGTAGCGCGGGAAGTCCCATTGGCTATGAGCCTAGCGCAGCGGAACGATTCTGGAAGTGAAATGATCAGCATGAAAGGGTCCGCACGCTCTAGGACACACCCTTCCAACCGGCAGTGACCTCGGAGGATCGAACGCAACTTCGCTCGAAAACTCAGTTGCATAGGTACAGCCGGTCTCCAACGCGGTTGCTTCAGCCTACACCCGCTGAAGAACCTTCATGTTTGGGGCGATGGCGGAATGA
>JANNCG010001424.1:0-7029 GCA_031386385.1 Myxococcales bacterium | reverse complement strand
ACCATCACCCGGACTATTTCCACCCCGAGCCCTACGCGGAATTTCCATCGCATCTGCACATCGACTTGCTTCCCCGTGCGCAGGGACGGGGTTTTGGGCGGCAGATGATGGAGCGCGTGATGGAAATGCTCCGGAGTCGCGGTTCAACGGGCGCCCATCTCGGCGTGAGCACGCGCAACGCCCCGGCGCTCGGGTTTTATCAGCGGCTCGGTTTCAGGGAGCTGGCCCGCACTGGACCGGCCAGTGACGGCTGTATTTACTTGGGTAAATGTCTGCGCGATTAAGAACCGTCCCCATGTCCTCCCGCAAACTCGCTCTCTTCGGGGGGATGCCGGTGCGCAACCGCGGCGGGATGACCCAAGGTGTGATGGACAACAGCCCTCCGCCCAACTACTCGGTCAACGGCGCGGCTGGATCGATCCGTGATTTTCGCGACTTCTTTATCTACAACACCCGCGCGCAGGGACACATGAACTCAGACGGCCTGTGCTTTGTGCGACCCGAGTGAGCTTTGGGGCAAAACTTGTCTGTGGATTTTATCAGGGATTGTCCGTCTATTGATAGACGAAGGGGCCTCGCTGTCGCACAAGTGTGATAAATTTTGCGCGATGAACCGAATTACCGTGAGGCTCTGGGGAGCCGCCATCACGTCGCTCTTGCTGGGTGCGACCGGCTGCATGTCGCATGTTTCACTGGCGACGCTGCCGGATCCCAATGGTCCACTCGCCGAGCGTCGCGCTGCGTACGCACAGCTCCAAGCGACAAGCGCAATCATTCGCGAGGGGCGTCAAAATGGAGCCCTTGTCTATGCGTATACTCAAACGGTGGCCCTCGGCGACGGAACGCAGGTCCACTACACGTCGGACATGCTTGCTGTGGTAGGCCCATCGACGCTCTCGGGTCGGTTGTTCTCCGAAGAGCAACAGCTGAGGGTGACTCTCGATCGCTATCTTGGGATCCATGCGGCCATTGCCAGTACAGCGCTCATCGGATCACTGGTCGCGGTGTTCACAACTGGAATCGGTCGTGGCTACAGCGAAGTGCCGTTCTGGCTCGCGGTGGGAACGTTCAGCGTCTCCATTTTTTCTGGCTCAATCGGCGCTGGGTTTCTACACAGCCACGCAAACGGTCTGCGTGAGTTAGGGTTGCGATCTTACAACTATTCGTTGCGCGACGAGCTCAACCTTTGTGGCGATCCACCAGACTTTGAAGACTGTCGTCGCCGAGGTCCGCACCGTTCAACTCAGCGCGTCCGTGACACCGACCCGGACGCCAACTCCCCTGCCGTACCTCCGTCAAATCCCTCTCCGAGTACCTATCCCAACACCCACACCCACACTTATACGGATCCGACGACCTCTACGGAGCTTCCCGCTGAGTCGCAAAGCAATGTGCCAGCACCAAGCAACGACTCAGTAGATGCGATACCCAATCAATGACTCTCTGACTAGCGCTCGCGCATTCCACCAGAGACCCACGCTGCGATGAGCGCGATCTGCGGCGGGGCCATACAAACCCAGCCTTCACGATGAAAAGGCCGCACGACATACGTTCTACAGCCCATCCCCTCGGGCTGTTGGTTTTGCGCGGCCAAGTTGATGCACTCCCCAACCCGCGCACCCATGCAGAGCGTTGAGGGTTCTTGTGTCACTGAGTAGAAGCGCGAAAACTGTAGCAAGCCCGAGTCCATTGCGTGACACTGACTGCAATGCGCCTGCAAAATTGGCCGAATATCGGCCTCGTACGTCACAACGGGACCGGTGGCATCGATGGCATCACCCACCCCGCGGTCCGCCATCGCGCTGTCCCATAGAGGAGTGTCATGAAATGGTGGAGCGTCAAACGCAACAACTCCCGTATCGCGACTCAGCGTCCCATCTGTTGGGACCGTCGTCTCTGGAGCATCCAGGGCAGCGTCGGGCAACGAGCTCGGGGTGTTGGTACAGGCCGAAAAACAAATCGTACAGATCAGCCAAGGTAAGCGGTTCATCGCGAGAGCGTATCTTGTCGGGTTGTCGGCGCACAACGTGACATCGACGTCGTGGCCTTTACGACGTAGAGCCCGTTCTCCCGAACTTCGCATGCCTCCGAACTACTTCGCCGGGGGTTGTCGACGATCGCGTCGACGACCCAAGGTCCACAGTCCTAGCAGCGCAAAGGCACTGAGCGCTCCTGTGTTCGACGCTCGCTGCGTGCGACAACCACAGCCCGCATTCATCATCGCACCCGTTGGTACATCACCAACGACCACTCCGTTATCGCGCAGCGCTGATGGGGCGTCATTCGCGAGGGGAATTTCATCCCGTGGCACCATGCCGACGTCTGCGATCGTCGCGTCCATCGGGGGGACAACCACATCCACCGATGCGGGAGCGCCAAACTCGTACGCCCCGACATCAATTGTTCCCACACTCTGGCGTGCCACGGTGCTCATCGGATGCTGATAACTAAGTGTGGGCGAAAGAGCCATCATCCCGTCCATCCCGGGATCGACACCTTGATCAATGGCTGCAGATCCAGCCACCAAACGAAAATCAAACATCGCACGGTCAACAAATCCTGTCGTGGTCATCACGCTCCCGCGCTGCATCACCCCCGCAGGAATATCCGCCGTCCCAACAAACAAATTGTTGATCGAGTTAACCGTAAACCCAGCGCCCAAACGAAACCACTGTGCGCTCCCCATGTAGTCGTTGATCAGGGTGTTGTTCACAAAATGGACGCTCTGGTTGGGGTTGCGGCCTTCGGTTCCGACCCAGAGGATGGCGTGGTTGGGACTGGTAGCGCTCTGCTGCACCACGTTGCCAATCACATAAATCACTCCACCCTCAGGAAAGTCCATCTCTGCGCTCCCGTCCCCGCCCTCGAGCGTAAACCGACTGCCCAAAATCACCGAGCGAAACGCCCGAGATTTTAGCATGTGCCCCTCACGCACGCCCGTCGAGTAGCAGCCTCGCATGGTGAGCGAGCGCACGTGATTAATGTATAAGTTATGTGCGAGTCCGCCGCCATTGACGCCATTTGCGACAAACCCGCTGCCTTCAATCACAATATCGCTCGCCGCGTTGTCCCCTGCCAGAATGCCGTTTTGGTTGTCGCGAAACACGCAGCCGCGCACGGTCAGCCCAGCCCCCTCTTGTCGAATCCCCGCACCGTTGCGATCAGGAACCCTAGCCCCCACAAAGTCCACATTCTCAACCGTGGTGTTGGCCCCCTGAATGACAAAGATCCCCTTCTGATTACCGATGACGGTGCCGCTCACGTCCAAGGTAGTGTGCGCTGCCGGCCCACGAATTGTGAGGTTATTTGCACGAAAAACTGCGATCGCCGCGTCCCCACGAAACACCGGATCCACCAACTCAATTGTGTCGCCATCTTGCGCCGCAGCCGCCGCGAGCGGGACCGTAGTGTACATCATCCCTGCGCCCACCCGCAGCGTCGCAGCGAAGCCCGCCGCTGGATGAGCCGCGATGAGCGCAAAGACACTCAACGCCGCAAAGCGCAAGGTCGGTTTAGCTGGGGTCAAGGTTGGGAGAACTGTGGGGGTGAGATTTGCAGACATCATGTGTTCTGTGAGGGTTTTACCGCACTCAAGTGCGAAAGTCCGCAGGGGGGTTGAAAATCGCGCGCAAGGCTATTCCCTCGCATGGGATATTTCACTACCCTCCGCGCCCTAATGAGCAAGGCAGATCCCATTCTCGTTCGCCGCGCACTCGATGCTGCGCGATTGCAACGTTCACAAATCATCCGTGGCGCACCCCTCCCGATTGACACCGCGCACCTCGTAGGTAGCTGCGTTCAGTGTGGAAAAATCGCGGCCACCGTACTTGGCTTTCCTGATCCTCCGTATGCCGGACAGCAGGGGCAACCGCGGTTTCGTACCGCGCGTGAGCTCAAGCGCTTTTTGGACGAATTGGTGCAGCGCCCACCCCGAATGCCCATGCAAACGGACCGGGACAACGGAGCAACATGCTCGTGCGGCGCGCCGTCAGATCCGAGAGAAGTGCAGGGCGTTCGGTTTATGCACGCGATGCCCGGCGCGGGCGCTGAGCTGATGGTCGAAGGTCGACGTGACATCGGCTCTTTGCTTGTGAGTGCTTCTGGTGCACCCATCGGTGGCAGCGGTGACTGGACGTGGAAGCTCATCAAGAGCCCCGTCGACGGGATCGAATCCGACATCGGCGATCAGTTTGACGACAGCGTGATTGAGAAGGCTTTCGGCCGTGGAATCACGCTCGCCACCACATGGCTTAAGATCCTTGGCAAGGCCAAAGAGGGCGTTGAGTCGCTTGAGAAGATCGAGTCGGGCTATTGGATTTATGCCGGTCCTAAAGAAGACAAGGGCCTGGCCGCGAAGATCGAAGAGCTCACCAAGAGCAGCCCCGACATGGTCGCTTCTGAGCTGGTAAAAATCAGCGCAATTGCACCCATGCCACAAGGCCCAGCGTGGCCACAGTGGGCCTATGAGTTTGCTCAACAACTGGACAAAGACGAGCTTCGCGCAGGCATCGTGATGGACATGAGCGTGGTGCGCCAGACCTTGGTGTCACAGCTTGGCCGGATGAACGTCGGGATCCGCGAGCAGCAAGAAGGTAAAATCCTTGAGGCATTTTTCGCGCCCACACAAGACTGGGTTGGCGACGCTCCTGGTTGGCCCGTAGAGGTGTTGATTGTCGGTCTCGGTGCAGGTCACCTTGGCTGGACACTTTCTGAAACTGTGGCTGCAGCAGTTGGCGAAGCAGGCGCTCGGGCCGACGCGCTCGCGCTGTTTTTTGCAGGCGCCAAGCAGATCCGCCCGAAGATTAACTGGAAAATCGAGGGCATGCGCGCAACGCCCATTCGTGAAGACGGCAAGCCTGGACGCCCCGTGGACATGATGACCACACCGTTTAGATTCTCGCCCAACCCCGATCCAAAACACCCGCAAGCACAACAGATGCGCGCGATGTTTGAGCGCGAGGTTCGCTTCGCAACGGACGACCTTGCGAAGGGCCAAGACCCCACGCGCCACTGTGCCTGCGGAGCCAAGTGCTACGTGGCTGCGCGACTGTTTCCGTGGAACGTCGTGGAGGGCTTCAAGAAGGCCAGCGGCGGCAAAGGCCCACTGGTGATTGAGACCTATACGGGCGCAAACGATCAGCCACGCGCGGCTCTGCTCGCGGTGGTCAGCGATGACATGCACGTGCAAATCTTGGGCGAAGATGACCTCGCGGCACACCAAGTCAATCACGAGACCATCGGCAAGCGCCTCGCGATGGACCTGTCCAACTCGCTGTTCGCCGTCGATGTCTCGATGCACGAAGACAAAGACAAAAAGCGAGCGCTCCTTGCGTATGGTCCGTTGATGGCGTCCGTCGCAATCAACGATCACCTGATCGCTGCGCTGCACGAAGCGTGTGGCAAGCCGCTTCGTGGTGACACTGTCTCGGCGCAAGCCACAACGCCCAATGTGTTGGTGCTCTACGAGACTGGCTACGAAGAAGAGGCGCTCGACAAGGTGCTTGAGATGGCTCAGGGCGCCGATGGAATTGCCCCGGATATGGCCCCGCCGTTCTCACTTGAGTGGGACGATGTGACGCTGACCGAGAAGCCCATCGGGAAGTTTCAGAACCTCACGCCCCAGCAACAAGATCCCAACGCCCCACCGCAGCAGGGCCCAGCGGGCGGCGGTCGCCCACCTGCACGTACACGGTAGCGCTGATCGATTTGCCTTCGGCAAAGTTGGGGTGAGTGCGACGGGGATTGTCAGAACATCGGCTTCAACGCCGATTGGCGGCCTCGCGCGCGGCGAAAATGGGAATTAACTCAAACGTTTCGCGGGTGAGTCGTGCTAGCTTTAGGTTCTTGTAACAATCGGCCGTTGGCAGGCGCCAGCGTTTGAGGTTTTGATGAGTTCGTTAGATACTCCTGAGCAAATGTCTGAAGCTGCTACGGAATCGGTTCCCGAAGAATCGACAGATGTGCTTCCTGTTGGATCGAAGTTCAATCGCTATACGATTGTGCGGATGATCGGATCGGGAGGCATGGGTGCTGTGTATGAGGCCGTTCACGCGGAGCTCAAAAAACGCGTCGCGCTGAAAACACTGCACCCTTCGTATGCGCAGCATCCAGAAATCCGCCAGCGATTTCTCAGAGAAGGCGAGCTCGCATCACGAATCCACCACCCCAACGTTGTGGACGTGACAGACTTCGGTACGCAAGAGAACGTCGCCTACTTGGTGATGGAATTTCTCGAAGGCGTGAGCCTCGAAGAGCGCATTGAGAAAGAGGGTCGGCTTGATCCCGCGGCTGCCACGGATGTGCTCTTGGGCGCATGTGCGGGTGTTGCTGCAGCGCACGACGAGGGCGTGATCCATCGCGATCTGAAGCCGGCGAACATTTTTCTTCTTCGCCAACGTGGCGGAGAATACCGCGTAAAAATCGTGGACTTCGGGATCTCAAAGGCCAGCGAGACCCAAATGGAGGGCAGCCTGACCTCCACCGGTCACGTTGTGGGGACGCCATTTTACATGGCGCCGGAGCAGATGCGCTCGTCCAAAGAGGTCGATCACCGCGCAGACCAGTACTCTCTCGGCGTGACGATGTACGAGATTTTGTGCGGCAAAAAACCTTTCGAAGCGGACAGCTTGTTCGAGGTGGTGCGCAAGGTTGCGCAGGGTGATTTTGCGCTCCCCCGTGATTTGTTTCCTGAGATCCCAGAGGGACTTGAGGCGATCTGTCTGCAAGCGATGAGCGTTGATGCGGGTCGGCGATTCAAAGATCTACGTGAGATGGGCTTGGCCCTTTTGCCCTATGCATCCGAGCGCGCCAAAGTGCTGTTTGCGCCAGAGTTTGGCGAAGGCGTTGTGGATGTTCGTCCCTCACCTCGCGCAGACGCGACCGGTGCAGTACCAGCGCAGCGAGTCAACACCGACGTGAAGGTAACTCTCGTGTCACGACCGAGCATGGTTAGGGTCAGCGCGACCGCCAAGACGGGCGTGACACCCTCGATTACCATCTCATCTTTTGAGGTCTCAAAGCCCCCTGATG
>JANNCG010001342.1:0-19804 GCA_031386385.1 Myxococcales bacterium | reverse complement strand
TCGTGTACCCGTAGGGACTCGGGTTATCCGTGGGAATACTCAACGTACCCGGAAACTTTACGCTCCCGAGCGCGAGCGCCGAGGGGACCAAAATGGCGAGATAGCCAGAGAGTGTGACGCTCAGTCCAGAGCGCGAGTTCTGATAACGTACCATGAATATTACTCATCTCCTTTGGGCGATCGACCAAAATCAACGCCAATGATCTGCTCGCGTGCGGGATACCCGGTGAGCGCGTTGGATGCCAACATTCCAGACATCGTGGTGGCCTCGACATTGCCGATATTGAACCCATTGTTGGTCCAGTCGCCGGCGAGGACCAGGTTTGCAAATCCGCTCTCGTTAGGCGCCAATCGGTACTGCGTTTTGCCGTGCAAAGTGAGGGTGAATTGCTCTGCAGGCCAGTAGTTTGCGCGCAGGTACTGAGCCTCTAATCGCGCTTCGCCGACACCGGGCTCGGGGCGATCGTCCACGAGCAAGTCCCAGTTCAGCGGTCCACTCATGCTCGGCTGTTGTGTCGCATCGGGCCACAACCAACCAATGGAGTTTTGCAGCAAGTTTAAGACCGTCCGGCGGTTCTCTGCTTCGGGGTCCGGAGTGGTGGGTAAGGGCCCGCAAAAATAGGCGATGTGTAGGGGATAGCGGTCTTTGTCGTAGGGCCACGATTCTCGCCCAATCAAGTGGGACATATCCGCCCAGGTGTTGAGCGGCGAGGCATGAAACCCAGCCAACAATGGCTGACCCATCAGGTGCCAACCCAGCTGATATGCAGTGGGTTTGAGCCACAGCTGCAAGGCTTGGGTGCGCACCGTGGTGATGTTTTGCACCATCGCTTGCCACTTGGGTGAGACAGCGATGAGCTCTTTTGCGAGCATAGGCATGGTACCGATCGGAGTGGCCAAGACGATCGCGTCGTAGTCTTTGCCCAGCTCAAGCGTGTACTCAAGCAGCGCAACAGACTTCGGATTCTCAAAATTGATGTCGTGATCCGTGGGCTCTGCGATCTGATCCCAGAGCGTCTCGCTTGGCCAGCAGGGCAGTCCGTTGACCATCACCAGGGGATCATACTCTTTGTCTTCTTTGGTTTTTGCCTGCAAACCAACAGTGATTTTGTTAATCGACTTGCTATCGTTGGGGTCCACATGAAGGGCCTCCACGCGGTTGAAGAACTTAAACTTCACGCCTCGTTTTTTCAGCGCCAGATAAAACGGCGCAAAGACTGTGTCGCCCATCCCGGCTTGCATCTTCCAGATCAGCGAGCCCTTGTAGGTAAACGCCATACGGATCAGCGTCTTCAAAGATGCCCCTGCGGCGATGTCGGCCTTCTTGATGTCTCCGTCAATGTACGCAAACTCGGCGTCGTACATGAAGTAGCCCCACGGTGAGTTGAGCATCAGGTCGTCGTCGTGAACGGCGTATTTGCTTAGCCACTCGCGATAGTCATATTGATCGAGAAAATCCAACCCCTTCGCGAACACGTCTTCGGCAAATGCGCCGGAGAGATTGGCAAACACAAAGTTGACCATGATCCATGCGCGGCGGAGGGCGGTGTCATCAAGGTGATTTTTGATGATGTCCCAGAGCCCCGTGAGCATCTCTCGCATGAGCTTCAGAAGGAGGTTCCACACGGGGAGAAAGATCTCGGCGACGGCTTCGGCGAGGTGGACAAACAATCGCTCAATACTTGAGACGAAAGCAGATTGATGCTTCTGATCAATGTGCGCCGACGGAATCCCCGTATCGTCCTTCAGCTTGGTGCTCTCAGGGTGAAAGAGGTCTTGCACCAACATGGTCACAAATCGCGCAGCCTCGGAGGCATAGGCAAGAAGCGATGGAAGAAGCGTGGCGTCCTCGTTGCCTGGGAGCTGGGTGTTGGTAGGGACCTTGATGACCCAGGGGTACCACTTGCCTTGGTAGTATTCTTCAAGAGCGATAATATCGTGAGGCAAAAACGCGTCGAAGCACTGAGCAAGGGGCGCATCTGGCGCTCGCGCGATCTCGTCATACACCTGGCGCATTGAGCGAAAAGCGTTCTCGTACAGACCGCTCCACACGTGCACGCCGTGCTCTTCAATTCTTGCGTGATAGGGTGCTTTCAAGTTGCGACCACTTGCCCCCTTGCCACCGAGTCGCCAGCCCATCTGGTACACGGTGATGTCTAGGTTTTGTTTAGAGTTCACCAGGGACCAAGCGGCGCTAACCGCGCCAACACCGCCGCCGATGATCGCAATTTTGCGTGGCGAATTGCTCATTTTTTCTCCTCTGGGTCAACGGAGCCAACCGGCGGAGTGCCAGCAGCCACCGGTGGGACACCGCTGTTGTTCCACGGGCTCCAGTCGAAAGTGACGTCACGGGGGAGGGTGAGAGTCCAGTCCGTGACGAGCTGATACGCGGCGCCTTTCTTAAAGTCACTCGTGCCATATCCTTCAAACGGTCGGACTCCGTCTGGAACGCCCGGCAACAAGTACCGAATGATCTGCCCCTTCATGTTCGCGTCGACCATCGTCCCGGTGTTGAGGTTCCACCAGAAGCCCGAGCTGCTAAAAGACCCGTCTGCTTTTTGCGACACGCTGGGTTGCTGAAGCAGGTTGGTAATACTTAACCGTGCATCATCGCTACACGCGTTGTTTGTGGTGTCAATGCTCGTCCGCGCGTAGTCCGACGGCCAAGAGTTATCGAGCACCGCGTAGCTTGTTTCAGAGATCGAAAAGTTCGCGATGCGCTTTGGAAACCCATAGACCACTTCGCCCCCAAACGAGATCAAGTCCTTGTCTACGAAGATGATGGGCGTGTACAAAAATGGTCCATTATACGCATACTTGGCGTTCTTCCAGCGGATGAACGGGATCACCATTCCAAACTCGTTATACCCCACACCTGGGAGCATCTTGGTCCAGTTGACCTCCACCTCGCTTTCCACTCCAAACAGTAGATTCACTGGGTGCATACCCTCTGGTGAGAAGCGCTGTGGCATCGGCTCAAGCTCGTCTGGGAGCCAGGTCTTCAGCAGCTCGATCGGAAAGTGTGCGACTACAATGTGTACTTGATAGTGCCCAATCATATACAAATGACCCGGATCCGGTGCGGGCATTGAGTTTGCTGTGTCTTTGGTAGACGCCTCAGAATCGTTCTTGTTCGACATGTGTTGATCGAGCTCCCTCAGAGTGAATGTGTGCGCTCGGTGCGCACGGAAAGCGCAAGGGTATCGAAAGTCCCTCGCAAGTTCTTAGCCGAAACACCGCACGAGACATTTGTTGCTTTTGTGCTCTATCCAATCGCCCCTAAGTCTGCTTGAAAGTGTCAAGAAGAGGCATCTCGATCTGCGATCTGTTAACCTTCGGTTTCGCTACCACCATGAGACTATCTAATTTATTGGCTCGACGCAGGTCCGCTGCTTTGATCGCCCCCTGTGCACTTCGTACGCTCTGCGCGCTCGCTGTGTGCGGGACTGTCGCGATGGCTCCTTCGATCTCGCACGCGCAAGCGGCGCCAGTGGTCAGCTCACGGTCCCGCGCGGAGGGTCAAGAGCTTTTTCGACGTGCCACCCGTGACTACGACGCGGGCCACTATGCCGCCGCTACTGCGCTGTTTCGCGCGGCGTTTGAGACCGACCGCAGCAGCCCGGCTTACCTGTTCAACGCGGCGCGCGCTGCGGAGATGGGCAATGAGCATACGCAAGCGATATCCCTGTACGAATGGATTTTGCGCGAGCTTCCGGCGAGTGACACTGACGCGCGCGAGGGGGCACAGTCTGCCCTCAACCGACTCAACGCCGCGCGGACCGCTGAGCAGACTCAAGTGACAGATGCGCAGCGACAGCGAGAGCTTGAGGTTCAACGGTTGCGTGATCAAAACGCGCGATTGATTGGCGCACCTCCTCCGCCGCCGCCATCGAGCCGCTTCTCAGCCGGCCCATTCGTTCTCTTAGGAGCAGGCGCGTTGACGATGGGTAGCGGAGGAATATTTTATGCCCTGCGACAGGGCGCGCTGAGTGAGTGCACGCAACCCCCAATGGGGACTACCGACCCCCTTATGTGCACTGGTGCGCTAGAGGATCGCGCAATCACAATGAATATCCTCACCAACGTCGCGTTGGCTGGGGGCGGTGCGATCGTGGCAGCCGGTGGCATTTGGCTCATTGTGCAGGCGACCTCACGCCCACGTACAGAGACCGCTGCCCCACGCGCGATGCTTGTGCCCACGCTCAATGGCGCTTCTGTTGTGGGCGTTTTTTAGAGATTCAAGAGAGACTCGCTCAGTGGTGGGTGCCGCTAGCGACATCCCGAGGGCGAGCCGGGCATCGCCATTCCATCGGGCTCAAAACAGATCTGTCCCACAGGACACTGGTCGTTGGTCCGGCACACGTCGGTGTTCGCACGGCACTGTCCAACACCCGCGCCCCATGGGTCCACGCAGGTGTACCCCACGGCACATCCAGTGAGGGGACTACAGATCCCGCGTCGTCCACAGTGCAAAAAATAATCAACAGGGAGAATCTCGCAGCGGTCCGCAGGGTCGGCACACATCCCGGGCGCACACGGTCCTGGTGGTGTGCACTCGCGCAGGCCGTCGCCGTCGACATCCGAGCACGTTGACGCAACAAAACACGCGCGATTGGTCGCACAGCGTGTCGCTACAAGCGCACAAAACGGCCGAATCCCTGGGTTGTCGACACACGCATCGTTGTAGGGGCAGGGGCTTCGGGTTTGTTCGCATACGCGCCGACGATTGACGCAAGTGCGTGCGCCCATCGCACCCTCGCAGGCATAGCCGAGGGGGCATGCGCGGACGTCACCGCAGTCGGCTCCCACGGCCACGCAGACATTGCTGGTGCAGCGTTGCGTTCCGGCGGCGCAGTCACGGTCATCGGTGCATGAGCGGCCTGCGGGTTGGCAACGCAAGATGGGTCCGCAGCCCGAGGGCAAACATCGCTCAGTCGGTTGGTTGCAGTTCGCATCGGTCATACACGATCGCAACATGTGGACTTGATCGCAGTTATCAACGCCCTCATCCGTTGCATCTGAGCCCACAATCACCGGCAGCTCACCATTCGGAACATCAAACATAGGCCGATCTGCGGTGGGCACATCGCTTCCGTCCGCAATGACCATCATGGCGTCCATCCCCATGTCCGTCGGAACTATGGCCCCGTCCATCCCCGCGTCAGAGCCATCCATCACCACACCCGCTTCAGAGTCACCCATTGCGGTAGGCCGGTCTGCGACGGTGCGATCAACGACGATTCGATCGCTCGCGACCACATCGAGTTCTTCAACATCCGGACCGCCAGGGGGGCCACACGCAACGCTTGCCCCGGCTACAACAGCGAGCGCAAAGAGCGCGAGAGTGCGTGAAACGAGCCTGGGACGGATCGCATTTGAGCCTGTGAATTTGCGCGTATTGATTACGGACATTGCATCACCTGAAAGTACGTGGTTGTGGTGGACATGGGCATTCCGGTCTCATCGGCCCAACCCACACCAAAGGTTCGATCGCCTTTTGCGGTGACCCGAACAGCGTCTCCCGCAGTCCCTGCCGCAACACGTGATACGCCTTCACGAAGCGCGAGCGCTGGGCCCAGGCGTGCCATCGCGATGCTCCCACCCATCATGTTGAGCGCGCGAAAGCTCACAACAACGCCGTCTAAATCTCGCGCGACGCCGACCTGAGAGATCTCAAGACCAACCTCAGGGACCACGACCTCTGGCTGCATCGCACCCGTGTCGAGGTTGACTCTGCGAGCGCGAAGTGTGCCATTCGCGCGACGCTCAGTCCACGCGACCACCGCGTCGGTGCCTAACACCGCAATGCTCACGCTCTCACTCACGAGCGCGCCCATCGTGAGCGGAATCCTCCTCGCAACAGACCCATCGGGGTTGAGCGAGAGCACGATCACATCGCCATTGGAGTTGGAGCGGGACACAAACGCGACTGCGGTGTGCGTCCCATCGCCGGCCATATCAAACGAGCCGACCTGCACGCCCATCCCCGAGATGTTCACGGCGGCTGAAGGCATAGCCCCCGACAAGCGTGACGAAAACAAATGCGTGTCGCCGATATTGTCGTTGGTGGATCGCCACACGATCACCTCACCCATCGCAGTGGTCACCACCTGAGGGACCTCTGAGATCTCTGGGTCCTGCACAATGCGAATGGGCGCACCCATACGCGCTCCATCGGGGCCTAACCGCTGTGCATAAATGTCTAAACCCATCGAAAAATTCGAGTTCGCGAGCACGGTAAATCCCGAGGCCGTCGGTACAAATCCGCCACCTCGCACATTGCTCCCGGCGTACATCGGAAACACATCCGAGATGCCCATCATCATCCCCGCCGGCGTGATCCGATAGAAATTAATCTGATCGATCCCCATGTTTTGCCGCCCGGTGGACGCAAAAAAATGTGTCGCCGTGGAGCCAACGTACACCTGTCGCGACATCTGGCGATCTTCTTGCGACAGCGTCTGTCGTGCCCCAATGGGAGTACATCGACCCGCGGTCACCGCGCCATCCGCCGGAGCGTTGGGCACATCAAACATCCCGCCCTCTCCCGAGGGAACATCAATCTCCATCATCCCCGTGTCCAGCTGCGTGCCTCCATCCCCACCATCCATCACAACATCCGCGCGATTGTTTGGCACATCTCGCCCACCGCCCTCACTCGCGACCACATCCAGCGGAGCCTCTGCGTCCATCCCGCCTCCGGGACCGCAAGCCGTGAGCGCGCTGGCCAGCAAAACAGAAGTGAGAGAAGATTTTGGCTGCGAGAGTTTTAAGAAAATCCGTTGTTTCACAATAGAATCAACGGTACCACATTCGCTCAGCAGCACGGCTCTTTTTTGCCAGAGTCCCTTCAGGGCATTTCAGCGGATTCTGCCTTTTTGAGAGCAAATTCAACGGTCCTGCCCAACGCTGCAGGAGCATCCACATGCACCCAATGCCCACTGTCGGGATACACCTCTGTGATCACCCGATCGGGCTGCGTGCGCGCTGCTCGAAGCGCTCGCTCTCTCGCCGCGGGTCCATACGAGGGGCTCATCCCACCGATCACCAACGTCAAGGGCGTGGTTGAGGACTCCACAGCGCTCCATGCATCCACCGCGAAATAGTCCGCAAGAAGCTCGCGAATCGCTGGCAACTGCAGTCGCAGCTCAAGCTGCTGGGTCCCCGTGACGGGCCGCACATTCATCATGAGCCAAGCGATCAAGCTCTCACCGATCCCGTGTGCTGAGAGGTGTTTGGCGAATTGCTCTCTGCTTTGCAGCGGTTTTGGCAGCGATTCAAGCGCCGAAATGATCGCGAAGATCGCATCACTCCCGCGCGAACTCTCCGCTGAACCGTCACGTAGTCCGGGGTTTGTGTCCACGGTGACAACGTACTTGAGCGGGATCCCGAGCTGCTCACGCACCGCGAGATATTGGAGCGCCACTTTGCCGCCAAACGAGTGACCAACCACCACATCGGGGCGCACATCCAGCTGCTCGATCAGGTCATCCGCGCAGCTGTGCACGGTGTGGGGGGGCGCAAAATCTTGCGACTGTCCGTGCATCCGAAGGTCCACTAAGAGAGCGCCCCAGCCTGGGGCTGAAGGGAGGTTTGACTGCAACAATCCTCGCGCAAAAGAGCGCCAATTGGCGCCGCTCCCCAGGATTCCGTGAAGAAACAAGACCCACTTTTGCGGAGGGCTCTCGCCCATGGTGACCTTTGAGACAAACAGTGTTGGCGGCATGCGGTGGCTGAACTCACGCTATGCTACAATGGGCGGTGCAGTGACAAGGTCGTTCGCTCAACTTAACCCATCCAACGCGCTCGTCATGATGGCGATCGGCGCGGTCGTGCTTCTGCCGTCTTTGCTCCGCGCGCAGTCGCGACCGTCGAGTCGCGATCAATGGGTGCAGTTGAGCGCGGGGGTGAGATTTCTTACGCGCGAGACGACCACGGTTGATGGGCTTATCCAGAGGATTTTTGCGAGCGAGATCAACCTGTGCGAGCGCAGTATTGGACTGCGCACATCGGCACAACAGCCCGACGGACAAACAGTTTCGTCGTACGGGCAGAGTGTGTCTGCGCTTGTGGCCATCAACGGAGACTACTTCAATCTTAGCAATCATCGACCGCAAGGCCCGACGCAGTCTCGTGGTGTGCGTTGGCGCACGGATGGGTGGACCCATCACGACTCGCTGTTGACCATCGAAGAAGACGGCCGAGTGGACGTCCGTGATGTGCAGGGGAGTGGGGTCCCGGCGATGCAGCAGTTGCTACAGACCATTCACAGGCCGGTGCGTGATTTTATCTCAGTGAGAGAGCGCGTTTTGCAGCAGGGACTCCCGAAGCTGTCGCCGCACATTGAGCACGACGGGCGACGACATCCACGCACTGGCGTGGGCCTCTCAGCGGATCGACGGACGCTTTGGATGGTGGTGATTGATGGTCGCACCGTGCAGTCCGCAGGGGCTACCGTCGAAGAGCTCACCGAGACACTGCGCTCGCTCGGCGCCACCGATGGACTGAAGCTCGACGGAGGCGGCTCGAGCGCGATGTACATCGAAGGCCGGGGCGTGGTGAACCACCCATCCGATGGGCAAGAGCGCGTGGTGGCCAATCACTTAGGCGTGTTGCGCTTGAGTCAGCCGCGTCCCAGAGCGTGGTGTCCGGTGGCTGCGCGGTGAGGCGAAGTAAGTCTCAATGGCCCACTTGTGCGAGCAAACGAGCAAGATCGTCGCACTGATCCGCGCGAAACGCGCCAAGCTGAATCATCCCATCGCGTGAAGTCACGCTTAAAGTGTTGAGTGTGCTGTGTGCACGAAGCAGATCGCTCAACTCAAGTGCTACGGGTCCAAGCTTAGGTTTTTTGGTTCGGGAAGGCGATGCATACGTGTGCAGAAGCGCGCGAAGCTCGTCGGTTGTCACTTCACGCAGCGAGAGCTTCGTTTTTTTGCCATCGCGCACAACGGTGTACTTTAGCGCGGGCAGATCAATGGGCGAGGGAGTGATTGGTGGCTTAAACGCCGGATCTTTTTTGCGTGCCCCTGCTGCGATCTCTGCGTCTCTGAGCGAGAGGGCGAGGTCTATTTTGGTGATCGTGTACCGCGCTTCTTCGTCCGGTGATGCGATGGTGGCGACGCGAATACAGCGGTTGGCGTTGCGAACGGTGCCCTCGACGGTGTCCTTGAGCCAGTCTGCAGCGCGCTCGTAGCCATCAAGCGTGTAGAGCGATTTGGCGACGATGAGCCCGACGGATTCCCAATAGCGATCCCATCCCACAAGCTCTGAGCGGTGTGCGCCCGCCATCACGACCTGCAGTCGGTGAAACTCTGCCCGCGCCTTCGCTTGCAGGTCCGTCGCAGATTTTGTTGGGGGCTTTTGGGACGTGGCTGTTTTGGATTCGCGTTTGAGAGGTACGACGGTGTCGGTTTTTTTGCTCTTGGGCTTATTCGGTGCCTTCGGTTTGGCCTTCATATCGCCAAAGCATCTCGAAATTTGCAGGCCGATGCAACCGAGCTGTGGCCCAGTTGAGAGCGTTGAAGCGATCAAAACTGCGCATTGTTCATTTTTGTTTTTGCATTTGCTTCGAGATCGTGGTTTCTTGTTCTTGCGGCGGTCAGCCGAGGCGGTCCCCCCCCACGCCATCCTGGCCGCCGTTTTTTTCTTTCTCCCACCAGGGACTTTGGGCCGAGTGCAGAGTGCACAGTGCAGCGCGCATGAAGTGGCGTTTGTAGACACTCAGTGTCCACGCCATGGACACTAAAACGTCTACGGCGAAGACACTCAGTGTCTACGAGATCCAACATCACCCCACGAACGTGCGTGCTCTCAGCGCTTTTTCGCCGGTGGTGCTGCGATCCATCGAGAGAGCGTCTTGGTGTCGCCCGCGACGATGGCGTCCTCGAGCCGAGCGGATCCACGCTTTTCGACGCGACGTGTGAGACGCGTGAGCTCGCGCTCGCTGAGTGGCCGGCCAAGCGCTCGCCCCACGAGCCGACCAAGAGCCGCAGTTTCGCCTTTTTCGATGCCTTTCTCGATGCCTTTGGCGATCCATTCTTGCGTGAGTTGGTCGTATGATTTGGTGACAAACATGAGGAGAGCCTTTTCTTCTTTGGTGATCTTAACGCGAGTTTGAAGCGATAAAATGCACTGAGATAAATTCAAAGCTATACTGCAAAAAATCCATCCAACAGCGCGAGTTCAAACGGCCGCACCCCTCCCAGATCGTGTTCGCGAAATGTCTGAACCGGGCGAAACGTCCCCGTCTCGTTGTGAAACACCTCAACGCACTTTGTGACGGGGTCAATCAACCAAAGCCACTCGATACCATGCGATGCGTAGAGCGGAGCCTTGGTCCCTCGATCGATTGTTTCGGTGGAGGGAGAGAGCACTTCGCAAACCCAGTCTGGTGCGACGTTGATCGTTGGATCGTGCAACGAAAATGTGGCGCGGCTCTCACGCCAACCGGCCAGATCGGGGCGAAACCTATCAGGCCGTCCCCCCAAATCAACCTCCGCATCCGGAACAAATACCCACCCCTTCGGGTCACTGGGACCACCATCGCGGCTGTCATACTTCAGCAACCGTCGCCCCCCTAACCGCTGCACAAGCACTTGATGAATTGGGGCCGCTGCGGGAGCCATACACACCACACCATTCAGCAGCTCAGCACGCATGCTGTCCGGGACAGCAGCAAAGGCGCTCTCCGCCTCGCTGGTGTTGCGTGCATCGTGTGGTGTTAACAGCAGTATTGCGGGGTCTCCTGGCATTTTTCAAGAATGAGTGATGACCGCAACGCTGTCAAACTCGGATCAAACGTCCTGTGGTGTGTCGTCTTTCGCAGACACTAAGTGTCCACGCCATAGACACTAAAACGTCTACGGTGAAGACACTCAGTGTCTACGAAGCTACGCACCGAACGCTTCCGGTTGTGGCGAAGACATCCTGCCATTCGCGGGGCTTCAAGCTCTAATTGATCAGCGACGGGTTTCGGTTTGACAAATTTGCGATCCCAAGCGACCCTGTACACAAGGAGTAATTATGGATAGGGACTCAATAACGGTGGGCATAAAGAAGCCTCTTCGCCTCTTCGCCTCTTCGCCTCTTCGCCTCTTCGCCTCTTCGCCTCTTCGCTCGCAGTGAGCGTGCTATTGATTGCGTGTAATTTCGCTCGCAATCCTCCGGGGCGCAATTTTCAACCAGCGTGTGCTGCGGGGCAAGTTCGGGTGTGCAATGGGCAGTGTGTTCTGTCCGTGCCAGCGAATGGATACTGTCGGCTTGATGAGTGCTCGTCGGCGCCGAGTCCTGTCGCGCGTCCTATTGGTTATTGCTCAGGTAACTTGCGCTGCGATCCAGCGGGAGTGCCGCAAAATGATCCAGCTTTTGGGGGCTTTGGGATCTGTCGGCCAGTGCCGCCGCAGACGGTATCGTGCGATCCCCAAGCGGTGCGAGGGACTGACGCGAATCCGTGTCCCGGTGTTTCGTTTTGCCAAACCGTCGGAACTCGCCTCGCCAACGGATCACTCCCAGCAGGCGTTTGCGCTGTTCGTCCCAATCTTGTGGGAGCAAACACTTCTGCGATTTGCACCAATCCGCTCCCCGAAGGCGCGTCCAATTGTGACGGAAGCTGGGGCGAGGTCGTCTATCCGGCCTCTGGCGGCAATCGCACGATCTGCAATCCCTGTGGACCAGGACTGGTGTGTGAGAGTGGTGTCTGTCGTCGCTCGTGCGCGACTCAGTTGCAGCTTCCGAGTGCGAGCGTCGCAGCGTGCGTACCCGATCCATCGCCTGGGAACTTTCAGTATGCTTGTTTGCAGTCCGTTGACTTGCTTCCCACCAATCGGTGCATTCGCCAATCGCCACATCTTGCCACGTGTCCGCCAGCGGTTTCATTTGAAACACTGCCGACCATCACTACGCCAGGGCTTGGCCCGTTCACGAGCATCGTGAACCCGCTTGCGTTTCTTGGCACGACTGAGGGGCGAGTCCGAAACGTCGATGGTACATCGCCTTGTTCGGACCCAAGAGATTCATGTCTGCTACTTTCAGGCAGCCCTCGGCAGACATCGCCCACATGTTGTCGAGACCGAACAGTGGTCTGCACAATAGCCTCTGATTGTTGCCAACTGCCAGTCGGTGGTCCGTTTGTCTCTATGGCTCCTCGGCCCAACAGTCCTCCTGGCAACCGACGCACAGTACTTTGTGGCAACTACTTTTTTCAGGGCCAGTTTGGCAATCGGTGCATCGAGTATGCGCCTCCAGGAGTTCTCGGGTGCCCGCCGTTTTCTCGCGAGCACAATCAGTTTGAAGCTATTAACCCCGGCGCTGGTGTGACGTGTTTGCCGTGTGGTCGAGAGGCCGGCGCTGATTGTTGTGGGCCGCCCGGCGCGCTGTCGTGCATTCCTGGGTTGGTCTGTGATGGCGCGGTCAACCTTGGCAGGCCCAACGGGACCTGTCTTGTGTGCGGAACTCCCGGCGCGCCATGTTGCGAAGGTTCAGTCTGCAATGCTGGGGCGGCTTGTGCGCCAAACAATCGATGCCTCACGTGTGGTCTCGCTGGACAGCCGTGCTGTCCTGGCTCGGTCTGTGGGGCTGGAGCGACCTGCAACGTAGCCAATCAGTGTGTCCCTTGCGGAGGAGCTGGCCAACGCTGCTGTGGTAACACCACTTGCGATGATGGAAACACCTGCGACCAAGCGACAGCGCCGCCGTTGTGTATTCCGAACTGCGACAGTTGCCGCCGTTGCACGGGCGATCCTCAGGGATTCGCGGCGCCATGCAGTGGACCTGGCAATGGTCAGTGCCGAGCATTGGCAGTCCCCAATTGCGGTGGACGCGATCAGCCGTGTTGTCTGCCCGGCGCTGGAGGAGCTATCGGCTCTGATGGTTGCAACAGCAACCCAATGAGTACAGCGCAACCATCAACTTGTCAGCGTGGTTTGGGTACTTGTCCTGCAGTGGGTTCAACATGGACGTGTCGAGCGTGCGGACAGCGCGGCGAGCAATGCTGCCCGGGGTTCAACTGTGTGGCGGGTCATATTTGTGCAAACCAGGGTGACGCGTTCGCGTGTATTCCCAACATCCCGTGTGGTGGATACGGCGAAGTGTGCTGCATGAATGACGAGCCTTGCGGCGCACAGCTCGCGTGCATTTCGCTCGGCGCAGGGGCCCCCAATTCATGCCAGCCCTGTGGCGCTCCGGGGCAAGCGTGTTGTGGTAGAGTGGGTGCGGATGGAGCGTGTTTGCCCAATCCAGACTTTAACCAAGTGTGTGCGCTCTCTCCTCTCCCCGACGGAAATCCGTCCTGTCAACAGTGTGGCCGTCCGAACCAGCCATGTTGTGTCAATGGTGGAGTTGAAAGTTGCGTTGGCGGATTGGCGTGTCTCCCATCTGAGGTGCCAGGGCGTAGTACCTGTCGCAATCCATAGAGGAGAAACATGTTGCAACGCGGCACCTTCGCCACTGTCGGACTCTGTTTCTCGCTTATGGGATGCGCAAGTGTCGTTATTGGCGTGGATGGAAATAGTGCGGATGCAGTGACCGACGCCGAGACTGCCGTCGTTCTCGACCATGCTGACGGTGGTCTTGCGGATGCCGATGTCGGTCGAGATTCAGCAACGTTAGTCGACAGACCGCTAAGCGACGTTGTGCCTAGTGATGCAAACACATTGATACCCATCACCCGTGAGGCACGAATCGACGTGATTCACGCACCGCGATTTTCTGTGAATCCTGACGAGATTGCGGCCGCAATCCTTGTCCCAATGCGAATCGACGGGACGGGTCGAACCGTGTCTCGAAGCGGCGATTGCGTTGTCGAAAATTTAGTCGCTCCGGCGACAGAGCGTCTCGCTGAACATTTCTATTTTCGAACTCTAAACCAAGAAATTGAAGTGACCCGTACGAACATTCTTGGCTGGCTCGCGTGGGAAGATTTTTCCCGCCCGTTCATCGGTGTTGGTGAAGTCGCACTTCGAGCAACGGGGGCGGGATTTCCGGTCCCGTGGGCATTCGCCGCCCAGATGCCTGTGCCATTCTCGCGACTCACGGCGCCATCTGGCGTGGATCAAATATTGTTAGCACGCACTGGCGAGATCCCTGTCTCTTGGGATCCTTCCCCAGGCGTGACTCAAGTACAAATCGCGTTCACAACACAGCACTTTATTGCGGCAACCCGTATGGTGAACACATCCACGATTCGGTGTCTCCTTTCGCCAGCGGTTGGATCATTTGCCCTGGTTCCAAGCAATCACCCAAATTGGGTTCTGGCTGACCGGACGGATGGGGCAAACATTTACATCGACTCGATCGTGCAGCATCGGGTGCCGTTCGGCGACATCGTGGCTGAAGTGAACCTGATCTACAGGCAGGCTACTTTTTCTGTTACTTTCGTTGGGCGCTGAGCCGAAATTTTGGCAAGACGAAATGAACACTACCCATCCCCTCACAGTCCTCAGCATCGCACTCTGCCTCGCAGCTTGCAGCGTCCCCACGATGAGCGCCGATGTTCGTGACGGAGATGCTGTAGTAACAGACGCCCTCCGTGACACTGCATTGAGCGACGTGAGCCCAACAGACGACATGTTAGACGACACGCCTCCAGTGATCGAAGATGTTCCGTTTGTCCCTGACGATGGGTCGACGCCCTGGCGGGTTGATGTGTCGACCACTGATGCGATCGCGCTTGGTCCGCTAGAGAGAGTCGCACGAATTGACATCATCCAAGCGCCTCAAGGCTCTTTGCGCAACGATGAAGTCAACGCGCGAATTTTTCTGCCTCGGCAACCAAACGGCTCAGGACACAGTGCTTTTCGCATGGGCGAGTGCATCGTTGAGAATGACTTTGCGCCGGCGGCTGTGCCGATTGCAGACCGATTTTTTGTAAGAACCCCACGGCGAGAAATCGAGGTAAGCGGCGTCGATCTGATGGGCGGCCTTTCTTGGGCGGCCTTACAAGACGCCTTTACGGGAGTGCCCCGAATTGACCTGCGAGCGGAGCGGGCCGACTTCGCGATGCCTTGGACATTTTCGGCACCCTTTCCGAACCCAGTGAGAGGTCTTGCGGGGGTTGAGGGCATTGACCAACCGGGGATGCCGCTGATCTATCGATCACCGGGTGCGGAGTTTAGAATTTCTTGGGATCCCACATCACCTGCAACCATGGTTCATATCAGTGTCGCTGGTTGTTTATTTGTCCCACTGCTGGATCGTTGTGATTTCTCGACAATTCACTGCCTCTACCCGACCGCAGTGGGCTCTGCGCTCATACGTCCTTGGAGTCAGGCAGGTTGGGTTTCGGACCTGCCGGATTATGAACTCTATTTCGCCGTTGATTCGATTGCGCAGTACCGCGTGCCCTTTGGGGACATCATGGCCGAGATCAACATGATTCACCGCTCAGCGGGGTTTTACGTTCGGAGGCCGCGAGAGTAGATTGGTTCACAGACACTAAGTGTCCACGCCATAGACACTAAAACGTCTACGGCGAAGACACTCAGTGTCCACGAAGCTGCCGTTGTGCGCAACTTCCGCTTCAGTCGATCAGTCATCCTCCGTCACAACGCTCACGAAAAATATCTCGCGCCCACCGTCGCAAACCTCGGGACTGCGGTATTCTCGCGAGCGATGAACGCCGCTCGCTTTACGCTCTCATGTTCGCTCTTGATCATTGCTTCTGCCCACTGTGGCCAGAGCAGCGTCGGCGGAGGCGACGGTGGCTCCCCCGGGATAGATCGACCCAACCCAATCGTCGCGTTGGACGTCCCGATCGGGGCCTTCGATGTGCCCGACCCGCAGCCTTTCGACGGCGGTCCAGCGGGTGAATGCGCGAGCACTACGCGAGTGATTGATCGAAGTTGCACCGTTGCGGTGATCCCCACGCGACCTGCGGGCTTGCAAAACCAACCCAGCGCGGCGGCGCGATCGTACGCGGCGCGGAGCATCCAATTTGGCCCCGGTGGTGAGTGGCGCCGAATCGGCGTGGACCGTGACGGACTCTGCACCGTTGGAGGCGTGGGCCCGAGCAGCTGCCGAAGTGGGCTCATTGATGTCGGCGACGGTGATCAGGGGCGTGACAACACGTTTAGCTCGGTTCTTGGACTCTCGAGTATCCTCACCACACAGTTGAGCGAGGCCCGTTTGAACCGAGGAATCAACGCTGGCAACGCGACTTTCGGTATCCGAATCGTGGACCTCTCTCCGATTCCGTCGCTCGCGAGGGCCAACGACGCGATCTTCGGTCTGGCGTGGGTTCCGCTGGTGAATGGCGTGCGCAGTGGACCGGCGGGCCCCAACGGCGCGATGACACCTGAATGGGACGGCCGAGACCGCTGGTTTATCAACGCCCCCAACGCCTACAATCCCGACAGAACCGTGGCCATCAACAGCGATCGGGCCTTCGCCTCTTGCGGTCAACTCGTGGCCTCATTTGCAGGCTTAAGTCGCCTTCATTTTATCTCAGACCAACGGGAACCGTCCGAGCTGCGGCTCACCAATATGAGCGTCGTGGGCCACTTTAACGCTGATGATACGCTCACGTTGGATGTCACGGGAGTCATCACCCAAGCAGACCTTTTGCAGACTATCTATTCGTTTAACGCCTGTCCGCCGCCACGCAGCTCGGCCATGGACTGGACGCGGTTGACTCAGGCGCTCAACGCAGGACTTGATGTGCTCGCGAGCGGCGAGGTCTCGCCCGCCACGCCTTGCAATGCGATGAGCATCGCGTTTCGGATTGAGTTAGTTCCGGTTCAAATCGCTGGCGACGTGAATAATGTTCCGCTTATGCCGTACCTGTGCCCGATGGGCTAAGGGTTCATGAGTCCGCGCCAGATTTTTTGCGCTCTAACAGCTCCCACCGCGCCATCCACTTCTCAACGCTGTCTTGCGCTTCTTTCAGCTCTCTTTGCGCTGCGGTTAACACACTCGCGCCCTTGGTGTAGAGCGCTGGATCTTCGAGTGCTGCGGTCGCGTCTGCGAGACGTTTTTCACCATTTTCAATCTGCAACGGGAGCCCCTCGAGCTCTTTTTGCTCGCCCCAACTGAGCGCAGTCTTCTTCGGCTTTTTGCTCTCAATGGCAGCAGCCAGCTTGGCCTTCGCTTGCTCTTCAGCGCGCTGCTCTTTGGCCCGCTGCTCAATGAGCGCACGCTGCGCACGGTAGTCTTCGTAGCCACCTGCGTAGCGCGTGACTTTTCCGTCGCCTTCAAACGCCAACACGTGCGTGGCAACGCGATCTAAAAATGCACGGTCGTGGGTGATGACAATCACCGAGCCCTCGAAGTTCATGAGCAAATCTTCAAGGACCGCGAGGGTGGCCAAATCCAGGTCGTTGGTGGGCTCATCGAGAATCAACACGTTGGCTTCACCGCGAAGCATGCGCGCCAGGGACAAGCGTGCACGCTCACCGCCAGAGAGCGCATCCACTCGCTGACGGTGCTTGTCGGGCCCAAACATAAAGCGCTCAAGATAAGCCTCAACGCGCATCCAGCGCTCGCCGACGCGCACTTGATCGCCTCCGTCGGTGACAGCGTTGATGACCAACTGCGTGTCGTCCAGATCACTTCTGTTTTGATCGAGGTACTTGCACACCGCGGACACCGCGTGTGTGACCGTCCCAGAGTCGGGCTCAATCTCTTTGAGCAGGCACTTGACCAACGTCGTCTTGCCGGCGCCGTTGGGTCCGAGGATTCCTAGTCGCTCGCCGCGCTGCAAAATCAAACCGATGTCTTTGAACAGCAGCTTGCCTTCGATGGACTTGCTCAGCCCTTCAGCTTCAATCAGTCGCTTAGAACCCCTGATGTTGACCGCTTCAAAATTAGCCGAGCCGTCAAAGCGTTTTGAGTCACGAACCGCCTTGGTCTGCGCTTCGAGCTCCATCGCGCGATCGATACGCGCTTTCTGCTTGGTCGTGCGAGCGGGGGCTTGTCGAGAGAGCCAGTCGCGCTCAATGCGCAATGTGTTTTGCCGTGTTGCTTCAACCTTGGCCTCAAGCGCAGCGCGCTCTGCACGAATACGAAGATAGCCCGAGTAGTTGCCCTCAAACGTGGTCGCTCGACCGTGGTCAATCTCGATGATTCGGGTCACCACGCGGTCGAGAAAATACCTATCGTGTGTGACCAATAAGATCGCGCCACCAAACGAATCAACGAGGTAATCTTCAAGCCATTCTACGGTGTCGGGGTCCAGATGGTTGGTGGGCTCGTCCAAAATGGCAAGATCCGGAGCGGACGCAAGAATCCTCGCGAGAGCCACACGCCTGCGCTCTCCGCCAGACATTTGCTCAATGGGTGTCTGCAGCGAGTTGACCCCCAAGCGATCGAGAAAATTGCGAATGCGATGGCCAGGGTCCCAGCCACCTAGCCGCTCAATCTCTTCTGCAGCGCTGCTCTGCTCCTGATTGAGCTGCGCAGAAGAGCCCTGGTTTTTTTCTACCCGATCTGCAATGGACTGATAGCGATCCATCGCTGCGCGCCACGCAACCATGGACTGCTCAACCGACTCATACGCGGTAAGACCGGGGGTAAAAACAGGCTCTTGCGAGAGGTACTCAATTGAGACGCCGCGCTGAACAGCGAGCGTCCCAGTGTCGGGCGGCTCAAAGCCAGCGATCATTTTTGCGAGTGTACTTTTGCCCGATCCGTTGGCGCCGAGAAGGCCGATGCGCTCTCGTCGTTGAATGGCTAGAGAGATTCCATGCAGAACAACGCGTGAGCCATAGGCTCGCGTAAGTTCGTTTGCGGTCAATAGAGGGATGGTCGTGGCTGCCAAGAGTTTGGGCGAAACTACCCCCGTTTGTCGCTCAGGTGCAGTAATGTTGTGCTCCAAGTGCCATCTATTCTCACCGCTGTGCGCGATCTTGAGCGCGCCCGACAAATTGCCGTCATTCTTGTCAAGCACGGATTCGGCGAGGTTGTCTCGCGTCTCGGATTGGGGACCAACAAAGCTCCGACTACAACTGAGACACTCAGCGCCGCGAGCGCCGTGGGTGATCGGGCCACTGTTGCCACACGGATACGTTTAGTCCTGACTGAGCTGGGGCCGTCGTTTGTGAAGCTCGGACAGATCGCGTCGACACGGCCGGACTTGATTCCTGCTGATGTGATCAAAGAGCTGAAAAAGCTGCAAGATGCGGTCCCGGCGTTTTCGTCCGAAGACGCGCGGGCGATTATTGAAGAGCAGCTCGGCGCGCCGATCAGTGAGGTGTACGTCAAGTTTGAAGATGCACCCATGGCCAGCGCGTCCATTGGTCAGGTGCATCGGGCTGTGTTGCTTACGCCCGAGGGTGGCGAAGTGCAGGTGGTGGTGAAAGTGCAGCGCCCCAACGTGGCGTTGACCATCGAGCGCGACGTGGATCTGCTCTACTGGTTTGCGCACGCGCTTGAGCGAGCGATCCCTGAGACACGCACGTACTCGCCGACGGATTTGGTCAAAGAGTTTGATCGCAGCATCACCGCTGAGCTGGACTTTGTGCAAGAGGGCGAAAACGCCGTGCGCTTCGCGAAAAACTTCGAGGGCTCACAGACGGTTCGCTTTCCGGCGATCTACAAGACGGCGTCGGGCAAAAAAGTCCTCACGATGGAGTACTTCGCAGGCCCCAAAATTGATCGTGCGCAGGCTGCGGGATTTGACGGCAAGCTGATCGCTCATCGCTCGGTTGAGTCGGTCATCAAGATGATCTTCGATGATGGATTTTTTCACGCGGATCCGCACCCCGGCAACGTGCTGGTGTTGGGCACACCCGAGGATCCCGTCCTTGGGATGCTCGATCTTGGCCTCGTGGGTCACCTGTCGCCCATCATGCGTGACCGCGCGATTGACCTGATG
>JANNCG010001339.1:0-2374 GCA_031386385.1 Myxococcales bacterium | reverse complement strand
CCTGAAGCAGAGTCGCTCGGGGCTATTCGCAGGTGAGGTTCGGTTGATCGACTTAACGTTTTGGCATCGCACCAGCATGTCGCACGAACCCTGAGGAATGCCAATGACGATGGGACCCTGAGCGCTTCGCGAGGGCCATTGCGCGGAGGCTTGTCCTCAGCGCCTCTCCGCCAAACGGTGCGCTAAAACCTCCCCCTACCTCTGGCGGGCCGAACTAGAGGCATCAGCACAGGGCGTTGCGTTTGGCACTGCGGTGAGTACACGAATTCGAAAGAAGCTCACACCGACACGACCGAGCGACGAAGATGCCACGGGATCGCCACAGAGCGAACGCCGGCGACTCAATGACGCGCACTTTAGCGATTGACTTCGGACGTGCACTTCGATCACCATTGCAGATAAGGTGTAATTGATGGAGATGGACAATATTACCAGGGTAGCTAAGCGAACGTCTTCGCGTCTTCGCGTCTTTGCTCGCGCTGAGCGTTGCGTTGTTAGCTTGTAATTTCGCGCGCAACACGCCAGGGCGCAATTTTCAAGCGGCGTGTGCACGGGGACAACAGCGCGTGTGCAATGGGCAGTGTGTGCCGATCATGGCAGCAAACGGATTGTGTCGATTGGACGAATGCTCGAATGCGTCGGCACCGCTCGGAGCACAAACGGGGTACTGCGGCGGAAATCTACGATGCGACCCTGGTGCGGTCCCAGCGAATGACGATCGATACATGGGCTTGGGGCGATGCAGTGCGGTCCCTGACAATGCCGTCTCCTGCGATCCACTCGCGCGACGTGGCACCGACGCGAATCCTTGTCCCGGGGTATCGTTTTGCCAAACTGTTGGCGCTGTCGGAGCGGGCGGCACACTTCCGCCCGGTATCTGCGCAGAGCGCCCAAACATTCCCGGACCGCCAAGAACGGCGATTTGCAATAACCCACTTGAAGAAGGTCAGAGCAACTGCGACGGCAACTGGACTGACGTACTAAACCCCGTCGCGCCCAGGACGATCTGTCGTCCCTGTGGACCGGGATTGTCGTGTGACACTGGGATCTGTCGTCGCTCTTGCGCACCCCAATTGCAATTGCCCGTCCCGGGAACTGGAATCGGCGCCTGTGTTCAAACCGCAGTCGGCAGAAGCTTTGTGTACGGCTGCGTGACGCAGCCCGGTGTGAATGTACCGCCCGAGTGCATCCGTCAATCAGCACACGGAGCGAGCTGTCCTCCAAGATCATCGACTGAAACGCTCCGCGTTGCAGAGGTGACTGGGCGTCGTCAGGTCTTTGGAGTTGTGCGTCCAGACCAATTTACCGTAGAAGATTTCACATCGTTTTCATATCGCAACGGGACACCCGTTTGCGAAGATCCGCGCGATGAGTGCCTATCGACTTCGCAAGGTCCAATTGCAGGTCCGACTTGCTGTCGACCGCTCCGCGCAGCTTGCACTGTCGCGACGGACTGTTGCCAACATCCCGTGGGTGGCCCGTTTCACGCTTTGCCGGGAGTCAACCCACCGTTTCGCGCGATCACAACGATCTGCGCAAACAGCATGTGCATCGAGTACGATCCTTGCGGGTTTGCAGGCATCTGCGCTCCGTTGAGTGCATGTCAGCGCCAGTTCGGCGCACCCGCAGTGGACGCCTGTGTGCCTTGTGGTCGTAGGGAGGGTGACGCATGCTGCCCCGGCGGCGTCGGAGTGCTTAGCTGTCGGCCAGGATTTGCATGCTCGCAACGCCCCGGCGAGCTACGACCTGCTTGTCACGGAAGCGCATGCGGGCTCCCCGGCGAGCCGTGCTGCCCCAATGATAGTCCCTTCGTCTGCCTTGCCGGAAGCACTTGCATTGGCGTGATCAATCCCACCTGCCAACGCTGTGGCGCGCCAGGCCAACCGTGCTGCAACGGAACCGGATGCAACGGCGACACGACATGTGACCGCAACACGGATCCGCCAGTATGTCTCGCCAACTGCGATTCGTGCCGACGTTGCGCCCTGGGTCAAGGATTTGACGAGCCTTGCGTCGGTCCAGGCAACGGTCAGTGTCGGCGGCTGAGTCCTCCCCGATGCGGTGTTCCAGGCACGCCATGATGCGCACCAGGTACAGTCGGCGTCACAGGATCCGACGGGTGCAACAGCAATCCTGCGGTGTCGGAGAGTCCAGCACTCTGTGCGCAAACGGGCCTCCTCGTGTGTCCCGCGAGCGGCCCGGCACGCGCTTGCGAACCGTGTGGCCTTCCCGATACCCAGTGCTGTCCTGGTGACACTTGCGTCGCCAACCACACCTGTGTCCTCCAGGTTGAAGGCAACAAGCTGTGCAAGCCGAGCCCACCACCGTGTGGTGGAGTAGACGAGCGGTGCTGCCCGGATGAATTCCAGTGCCG
>JANNCG010001333.1:0-4419 GCA_031386385.1 Myxococcales bacterium | reverse complement strand
GAGCTGCAGGCGGAGCCGGCGCTCGATTCACCTCCCGCGAGCCCCGCGGGGTGCACACTTGAGCTGCCCGTGCGCTCGGTGCGGGTGGGTGATGGGCCCATCTCGTTTGTGACCGCCGTGGCTGGGGCACGGTCGCTGCTCGCGCTCTCTACCCTGACGCACTCTGTCGCGTGGTTGAGTGGAAGCGACCAAGCGTTGCATACGTTTGAGTCCATCGCCACACCGCAGACGGCGCTCTTTGCCGGAGGCGCCGTGGACACCATCGTCCTGGGCTGGACCTTTGCATCCCGGGCACAAGACCCCCGCCGCACCCTGCGCTTTGCCCGGTGGAACGAACCCACCGAGCCGTCGCTCTTTGAGCTCTCGACGCAGTTTGAGCGCTCGCTGGTAGATGTCTCGTGTGCTGCGCTCGGTGATCACGGAGCGCGCTGCGTGCTCGCGACGAACTGGCGCGAAGAGTTCTCTCCACGCGACGACATGCGCGCGCAATGGCTGCAAATTGACAGGGATATACCGACACAACTTACAAGCATTGTGCTGCTTCATGGCGCTCGAGCGCAAAGCGCCTTGCTGACCTCTTCGACCGTGGGGACCGTCGTGCAAGAGTCTGCAACAGCTGTAGTGAGCGCGCAGTCCACAATCCTTTCGCCCGAGCCCAACGTCCTTGATATGCAACCTGAAGGCAGCGCACTTCTTAGGCTTATCGCGCGTGCCCCGACCGCTGAGCGGTGCCAGCTTGGGCGCTGGACGGTCAGTGTCGATCGGGGCTCAGCGCAGAGAACTAGCACCGTGATGCAGTCCACGACCACGGACGCCAAGCCACGCGGAGGACGAGTGCGTTTGACTGGAAATTACCACGCATCTTCACCTTCGAACAGCTCAGATGCGGCACTGCACAGTGCGGACGATGTGGGCATACCGGCCGCATTTTGGCTGGATGCACCTCAGTGTGCAGAGGAGCTTTTTGTGATTCGATCCCTTCGCAACGGAGTCGCGGTCACGCTCGCGCGAGCGACCGAGTTTGACGTCTCAGCCGATCGTGCCTTGCTGTCACTTGCCTGGAGAACGGGCGATCAATTGCGTTGGGCGAGATATCGCTGTCCGTAGTCCAGTGAGCGAACGCGTGATGGAGGGCTCGTTATCGCGCGTTCCGGTGAGTAGCCTGCAAAAAGCTCGCACGAGCGCAAGAGTTTCGCGCGAACGGACGGTACCGACGTCAACCCACGATTGACTCGAAGGATTCATGGACGAAGCGCTGATCGCCCGACTCGACCCCCTCCAAACGCTCGCGACGGAAAAGCCCAACAGATCGCCAGAAGCAGCCCCTTCAAGGACGCTTGCGGGCGCGATCGAGACTCCCAAAGCGCTACCGTGAAACACACTCGCAGCCCCTGCTAAACCGCGCGCCCCAGGCGCCGCTTGCGGACTCCCCACGACGAGATCGCAAAAACCATCACGGTTCACATCCCCAGCGCTCGCCACTGAATACCCGAAGCGCTCATCGCCACCGACGCCTTCGAGGGTCCGCGCAGGAGCCATCAAGACTCCCGAGGCACTTCCGTGAAACACGCTCACGGTTCCTGCATTCAACAGACCGCCGGGACTCGCTCGGTGAGCCCCGACCAGCAGATCTCCAAACCCATCGCCGTTCACATCCCCGGCTGTCGAGACCGAATTCCCGAACTGATCGCCCGTGGCAACGCCTTCGAGAACGCGTGCGGGAGCCATCAAGACTCCCAAAACACTTCCGTGAAAAACACTCGCGCTCCCCGCACCGTTGCGTCCGCCTGGAGCGGCTCCATGAGCGCCGACCAGCAGATCACCAAACCCATCGCCGTTCACATCCCCAGCTATCGCGACCGAATAGCCAAATACTTCGGCAGCGACGGGGCCTTCAAGGACGCGCTCCGGAGCCAATAAGACTCCCGATGCGCTTCCATGAAAAACACTCACCGTCCCGACACCGTTGCGGCCACCCGGATCTGCGCTGTAAGCCCCGATGAGCAGATCTGCAAACCCATCGCCATTCACATCCCCAGCAGTGGCGACCGAACAGCCGAAAGCGTCCTCGGCGACAACGCCCTCAAGGACGCGCGCTGGAGTCATCGAGACGCCCAAAGCGCTACCGTGAAATACGCTCACGCTCCCCGCGAGGGCGCGTCCGCCTGGACCGGCTTGGTGAGCCCCGACCAGCAGATCTCCAAATCCATCGCCGTTCACATCCCCTGCGCTCGCGACGGAATAGCCGAACAGATCCCCGGCGGCGACGCCTTCGAGAGTCCGTGCGGGAGACATCGAAACTCCCAAAGCGCTACCGTGAAATACGCTCACGGTCCCCGCGAGGGCGCGTCCGCCCGGTGAAGCTCGATGCGCCCCGGCGACGATGTCATCAAAGCCATCACCATTGAGATCCAAGTGGGGACTTGAGCTCGTGTCGATATTGCCCGAGTTGTCTGCTGCAGGGACATGAAAGAGCCACGTTGGGCTGTAGTGAAATTGTGGGACGGCCATGATAGTTGCACGAAGTCGCCAAAAGACCACACTCCGGGGAGGCAACCGCATAGTGGGCCGCACAGAGCTTCCCGGTGTACGAAGGGTCTCGATCACACTGGTGCACTCACGATCACGACACAGCTCTACCTCGGCGCCGTCGGCACCGAGCGGGAGTTCCCAACGCAAAGTGGGTCTAAGCAGGCTGACATCACCCAGTGAGGTCGGTGCGATCGGACGCGGAAATAGTTCGAAGACTCTGGGAACATCGACGCTCACATCTGCCATCGGCGAGACAACATCTGAACGCCCGCTGCTTGCGTCCACCCCGCCGTTGCCGATGTCCGCCACCACCCCTCCATCTTCGCTCGGGATCACTACTGGAATCTCAGCCTGAACGCACTCTCCCTGATCTCCACACGTCGCATTTTGCTCTCTACACCGCACACTCACCGTGCACTGCGTCGCCGCCACTGACACGCAGCCGACAGAGCCATCCCCACATCGCAACGGCAAAAACACTCGCGCAGTCCCCGAGCGGCCCCGAACCAGCGACAGCCTCGCCACGCGATCGATCAACCTCAAAGGAGCCGTGCCCGTGGCCGCAAATGTTGCACGAACCCAGACGGTGACTGAGTTGATTGCCTGGTCCGACGGCGGCAGGACACCGATTGAGCCACCTGCGATGAAAGTGTCTGTCGGGTTGTTGGTACGCACAAGGCGAAGCCCTCCAACGGTCACGAGATTTGCGCGGCGCGCAACGTCTGAGGGCGCGATGGCCCCGATAAACGAGAAGATCTCGAGCGTCATCGCTCGCGAGGCCGGAGCGTCGGTGTCGATAAACAACTGAACCTGCGTTGCGGGCGTACGGCAGGCTGCCCCGAGCTGCACCAAGAGCAGCAAAACCGACAAAGACACCAGACTCTGCACGCGTTGTTGTTGAGCACCGGTTCTCAAATGTGTCACACAGACCCAAATACTGCACAACAACGAGCGCGCGGAACACAACGTGTTAGTCATCAAAAAATCTCGCAACTGCGTTAGAGTTCTCTTCGGACGATTGATTCAAGCCGTACCGAGTGTACCGACGTTAACCCACCATTGACACGAAAGATTCATGGACGAAGCGCTGATCGCCCGACTCGACACCCTGCCCACTCTGCCGGGGTGCTATCTGTTCTTGGACAAGAAGGGCAAGATTATCTATGTGGGAAAAGCCAGGTCGTTGCGTCAGCGCGTGCGTCAGTACTTCGCGGCCAACAGCTCGGACTATCGGTACTTTGTTCCGTTGTTAGAGAAGGTGTTGGGTGATGTAGAGACCATCGTGACGGCGACGGAGAAAGAGGCGGTGCTGTTAGAGAGCTCGCTGATCAAAGAGCACAAGCCCAAGTACAACGTGAAGCTTCGGGATGACAAATCGTACCTGTCGCTGCGTGTGGATCGCAAAAAAGAGTGGCCGTTGGTCGAGATGGTCCGAAGGCCCACGGCGGACGGTGCGCACTACTTTGGACCCTACCCCAATGCGTCTTCGGCTCGGCGCGCGCTCAAGTTGGTGAACCGTCACTTTAAGCTTCGAACTTGCAGCGACACCATGATGGCCTCGCGCACCAGGCCGTGCCTCGAGTACCAAATCAAGCGCTGCCCGGGGCCGTGTGTGTACGAAGTCGACCACGACGCGTATGTGCAGCAGATGAAGTACGCAGAGCTGTTTTTAGAGGGCAAAAATGATGAGCTCTCCACCCGGATTGAGACGGGGATGAAGGAGGCCGCGAAGGAGCTTAACTTCGAGCGCGCGGCCACGCTTCGCGATCAGCTCACTTCTATTCGCGAGGTGCACGAGAGGCAGCGGGTGGCGGAGGTCAGCGACATTGATCGCGATATCATTGGGCTGTACCGAGAGGGGGACACCGTGGCGGTGGCGTTGTTGGT
>JANNCG010001330.1:0-2294 GCA_031386385.1 Myxococcales bacterium | reverse complement strand
CAACAACGTGACCGAGCCGAGCGCGCACGCGAAGGACTCAGCGCTTGCGAAGAAGCTGTGGGAGCGATCCGAGCAGATCGTCGCGGGGCTTTAACGTCTGCACAACGTCTGCACAACGTCTGCACAACGTTTTACGACTCGTAGGATATAGCTCTTTGCTTGTGTACTCAAAGTATCGAGTGTCTCGATAAGCGCTCCACCCGGGAGCGCATCATGGCTATCAAGCCTGTGGGCAACCAGGCGGAACCGCCGGACAAGGGTCGGCGGTGCATGTTACCGCTCCGTCGGTCTGCTCGCGTCGATAGCAGCCCAGGGGATTACCGCCGTCGGGGTTTGGGCCCAGACTGTAGTAGCATGCGTTGATGGGCGGGCAGGGCGTGCAGGCCGTAAACGCCGCGGCCGCTGCCACAGCGACGCTTACAGCAACTGCAGTGACTGAGAGTGTGCGAGGAATTTTGAGTGACACGATGGGGGCAAAAGTATCAGCTTGCCGTGCTGAGATAAAGCAACCTACGGGCAAAAAACCACACCCACCGGCGCAGACACGGGCAGTGGCTCTATGATTGCGCGAAGTCGGCTACTTTGCCTGCGGACGAATCATGGCCATCGTCGTGCGAACAAACTCGCCGTTTGACTGCGCCGCGACGATTGAAAAACCAAGCCGCTCATAAAACCGCATCGCGTCGCGCGTCGCCAGCTCAACTCTCATCGCGTGGCGGACCGAGGGGTGGGCCAAAAGTAGCTTCATGACCGCCTCGCCGATGCCCTTTCCGCGCCAATCCGCGCGTGTGGCGACATCGCCAATATAGCCGTACTTCACCCCGTCACAGACAACGCGCGCGGTCGCGATGACCTCACCGTTGGGGGCACGCGCGATCACCCAGCCGCTGCTCTTGCGGTGCGCCTGGGCGATGTCGTGGTCGTTGAAGCGATCGGCGTTCCAGTATTCGTTGCGGAGCAAAGGGAGGACCTCGGGGAGGGCGGAGGGATCTACCCACGGGTGCAATGTGGTCCCGTGCGGTCCTTGCAGAAAATCCGGTCGCTCAACCGTTGGGTTGGCCTCAAGCAGCAGCGCCATCGCGCGGCAATCTTTTGGCTCACCACGCTCCCACAGCTTCTGTACCAGCGTCGCGATCTTCTGCGGCGTGCGGTTTTGCGCGAGCTTGGCTTTGCCGTCGAGGTTTTCGAGTGAGATCCCCGCAACGAGCAGCCCCGCGATCGCCTTGGTGTACTGCGGGTCTTCGTTAGTGATGGGCGCGTGGCCGCCCTCGGGTTGAAAGGTCTGCATAAGTTTTTGCAGCGCTCGTGCGCGCTTCGCCGGCTCAGTGATCTCGACAATGGGCCCGTGCACCTGCACGCTCAAGTACAACGTGGTAGCTGGACACGCCATCACCGGATCCGACCAATAGCTTGGAATCTCAGCCACAATCTCTTCCGTCGTCGCCACCGCCTCCCGTCCAATACACGCGCTCTTCTCGCCCACTGGCGCGCCGTGAAAGCACAGCATCCCATCGCTCACCACCATGTGGACCGCACGCAACACGGGGCGTCCGTCGGGCGTCGTGCTCGCCACGTGAACAAAGGGCGCGCGCTCAAGCATCTCGCGGGCCGCATCTGGGGACATTCGATAGTCTTCTCGTCGCATAACGGTGTGCACTTCTTTCGAGCTTCGTGACGCACCAAGGCGAACGAGCGAAGCATGAGCGGGTTAAGTGCCAACGGTTATGCGGGCTAAGTGGTCTGTCTGATAGATCCAGTTATGAGAATTTAGACAGACCAGTCGCGGTGCACATTCAGAGCGGGCAGAGATTCATTCCAGCGATGCGCCAGGTCTCGATGACGGTGCGACCATCGCGGACATAAGTGAGCGTAACGCGGCGCTGCGCTCGAATGGAGATAGCCAACGTCGCTGCGAATGGGACGCAGGTTCGGTGGCTGTGGAGAATTGCGAGTGGCTGTTCGGCTATTGGCATTCTGCTCTGCGATCGTCACGCTTCCGTTGGCTTGCCTACTTACCCTTAGCTAGCCACACACTGACTTGCCTTGCGATCGTGAATATCGAATGCCTGTTTGACGAAAACACCGACGCGCGCGACCCTGTTCAGGTGTGTTGGTGGTTGTTGCGCACTGAGGACTCAAAATCAACAACAACTTGTTCGTTGAGCGTCACTAAACGATCGCAAAACAAAAGGTATACTCTATATGAATCAGGAGCATTTTAGGAGTCCCAACCAACCTCATTCGAGGGGGGGGTCCAACTCCGTCAAATACTTGCCTGCCGAGGGTAATTGCAC
>JANNCG010001315.1:0-1697 GCA_031386385.1 Myxococcales bacterium | reverse complement strand
ACCTTTGAGCTTCTTGTGGAGTCCTTCCCTGGTAATTCCCAGGGTTTTAGCGGTGGCACTCTTGTTATTGCCGTGCTCGCGGAGAGCCTCGACCAGCAGCCACTTCTCGATGTGCTCAATCATGTCTTTGAGCGTCCCACGAGGGGGCCGAATCTTATCAAGGACGCCCTCGACGTTGCGAACGCGCGGCGAGAGATCTTGCGGCATGAGATACCCGCCCGGCTCGCCTTGAATCACTAACCGCTGCACTTCGTTTTCGAGCTCTCGCACGTTGCCCGGCCATGCGTACGACATCATGAGCTCGAGCGCCTGTTGCGAGAGGCCAGCCACGGGTTTGCCAAGCTCGCGCGAGTACCTGTCGAGAAAATGTTTTGCCAGCAGCGCGATGTCCTCTCGGCGCTCGCGCAGTGGCGGCAATCGCAACGGAAACACTTGCAAGCGATAGTACAAATCCTGCCGAAATCTCCCTGCTGCGACCTCGTCTTCAAGTTTGCGGTTCGTCGCCGCCACGATTCGCACATCGACCGTCTTGGTCGCGCCAGCACCGAGGGGACGAATCTCGCCTTCTTGGAGAGCGCGCAATAGTTTTGACTGCAGCGGCAGGGGCATGTCGCCAATTTCGTCGAGAAACATCGTCCCGCCATCGGCGAGCTCGAACAGCCCTTTTTTGTCTGAGTCTGCTCCGGTAAAGGCTCCTCGCTTGTGCCCAAAGAGCTCACTCTCTAAGAGTGTCTCGGGAAGCGCTGCGCAGTTTTGGGCGACAAAGAGCTTGTCCTTGCGCCGTGACTGGTAGTGAATCGCGTTGGCAACGCGCTCTTTGCCCGTCCCTGTTTCGCCCTCGATCAAGATGGTCACGCGAGTGTCGATCACTTTTTGCATCGACGCGAAGACGGCCTTCATCGCGGCGGACTCACCGATGATCCCTTCGATGCGTTTTTGTGCGCGTTGTTTGAGAAATCCGGCTTCGCTCCGTGCGGCCATCTCTGCATGCTGAGCGCGACGAAACAGCCGTGCGTTGGCCACCGCGAGAGAAGCATTCGCTGCGACAACAGTCAGCAAATCAAGATCACGCTCGCCAAAGATTCCGGGCGAGTCTCGGTTGTCGACCTCCAGGACGCCCAAGATATCCTCGCCTTTCCACAGCGGAACAGCCATGGTCGACAAGATGCTCGCCCCGAGGATACTTGCATTGCCGGCCATGTCTCGCTGCGCATCGGCGGCCAAAACCGCAGCTCGTTCGGATAACACCCTTCGAAACACGCTGCGCGCAACCGGAATCACCTGCGCCGGCACACCCGGCTTCGCACGCAGGCGCGTGGTCACCGGCACATAAGCGTTGACCGGGTTACCCGGCTCTGTGTGACTCTCGTCTCTGAGCACTACCGTGAGGTGAGTAGCGCGCGGCACCAACGTAAATACCGCATCGGCGATCGCGTCAAACAGCGCCTCAAACTCAAGCGCTGAGCCTATTTTTCGTCCCGCTTCGTAGAGGGCTTTGAGTGATACGGGGTCCGCTTCGACGAGCTGACGCGTCTCGGCGATCGTCGATACCGCGCGGATCGCCACAACCCGAGACTCGTCCGGCTCGGCGGGTTCACTCGCGGCAGTACCTGACGAAACGGACGCGGGCTCAGTGTTGCGCTCACGCTCTTCAACTGAATGGAGACTCGTGGCAACGGTGGGTCGTGATGGTTGTT
>JANNCG010001299.1:0-6751 GCA_031386385.1 Myxococcales bacterium | reverse complement strand
ACTCGAGCCGGGTGTTCCAGAATCGTTCAACGTGCTTGTCAAAGAGCTGCAAGCACTCTGCTTAAACGTCGAACTCCTCGAAGACGGGATCCCTCGTCAACCCGAGGGTACCGTCACCGCAGCCGAGTAATTCACCACACGAAAGTAGCATAGAGAGAAAACCATGAAAGACATTTTCAGTTTCTTCGAGAAGCCCAAAGACCCGCTTTCGTTCAACGCTATTCGCATCTCTCTGGCCTCGCCAGAGAAGATCCGCGAGTGGTCGCGTGGCGAAGTCAAAAAGCCAGAGACGATCAACTACCGTACATTTAAGCCCGAAGGCGACGGCCTGTTCTGCGCCAAAATCTTCGGACCGGTCAAAGACTACGAGTGCAACTGCGGCAAGTACAAGCGCATGAAGCACCGTGGGATTGTCTGCGAGAAGTGTGGCGTCGAGGTCATTCAGTCCAAAGTTCGTCGTGAACGTTTGGGCCACATCAACCTGGCAACCCCTGTTGCGCACATCTGGTTTTTGAAGAGCTTGCCGTCCCGTATTGGCGCAGTGCTCGACATGACCCTGCGCGATCTCGAGAAGATTTTGTACTGCGAAGCATTCGTTGTCACCACGGTGGACGAGAAGCTCGCTGAGCAAGTGAAGCGTGGAGATATCCTTTCAGAGGACGCGCTCAACCGCTTGCAAGACGAGTACGACAGCGATCGAATTGTCGCCAAAATGGGCGGCGAGGCGATCCTTGAGCTGCTTCAGTCTGTGGATGTCCCTTCGTTGGCAGAGAGCCTTCGTGCGGACATGCGCGAGGCGACCAGCGAGGCGCGACGCAAGAAGATCTCCAAGCGCCTCAAGGTGATTGAGAGCTTCAAAGACAGCCAGAATCGTCCCGATTGGATGATGTTGTCGGTGATTCCGGTGCTCCCGCCGGATCTGCGACCGCTTGTTCCTTTGGACGGTGGCCGATTCGCAACGAGCGATTTGAACGACCTCTATCGTCGTGTCATCAACCGCAACAACCGCTTGAAGCGCCTTAAAGAGCTTCAGGCTCCCGAGATCATCATCCGCAACGAGAAGCGAATGCTTCAAGAAGCAGTTGATGCCTTGTTTGACAACGGTCGTCGCGGAAAGACCATTACCGGACCTAGCAAGCGCCCACTGAAGTCCTTGAGCGATATGCTCAAAGGCAAGCAGGGACGCTTCCGCCAAAACTTGCTCGGCAAGCGCGTGGATTATTCTGGACGTTCGGTCATCGTGGTTGGACCTACGCTCAAGCTGCACCAGTGCGGTCTTCCAAAGAAGATGGCCCTGGAGCTGTTCAAGCCGTTTATCTACAACAAGCTTGAAGAGCGCGGACTTGCTCCGACGATTAAGTCGGCGAAGAAGCTCGTGGAGAAAGAGCGTCCCGAGGTTTGGGACATTCTCGACGAGGTGATCTCAGAGCACCCGGTGATGCTTAACCGCGCACCTACACTGCACCGTCTCGGAATCCAAGCGTTTGAACCCGTACTCATCGAGGGTAAAGCCATTCAGCTTCACCCCTTGGTGTGTGTGGCGTTTAACGCAGACTTCGACGGCGATCAGATGGCCGTTCACGTTCCGCTGTCAGTCGAGGCTCAGATGGAAGCCCGCGTGCTCATGATGAGCACGAACAACATCCTGTCTCCAGCTTCTGGCAAGCCGATTATTAACCCTTCGCAAGATATCGTGTTGGGTCTATATTACATGACCCGTCCGCGAGAGTTTGCTCGAGGGACCCATGACAAAAAGGCCAAGGGAGCAGATCGCTTTCAGGGCATCTATTCGTCCATGGGCGAGGCCCGCATGGCTTACGACGGCGGTGAAGTGGACCTTCACGCTGAGGTGATTGTGCGTGTCCCTGCGGTGGTTGTGACTGACGCTGGCGACGGGCGCATGAAGCTCGGCGACGTTGTGTACCGACCTAACTTCGATACCGCGAATCGTTCGACCGTTAAAGACGGCGGCCGACCGGCGGTGTGCGAAGTCACGACCCGTCGGGTAGAGACCACCATCGGTCGCGTGCTGCTCGCTGAGAGCTTGCAAGAGACCTTGAGCGACGAAGAGGCACTGCCTTTCGACTTGATTAACAAGACGATGGACAAAAAAGCGCTCTCAGCGCTCATTGATGCTTCGTATCGCGCGCACAAAAACAAGGCGACGGTGCTTCTGGCCGATCGTCTGCGGTCACTCGGTTACGAGTACGCGACGCGCGCAGGTGTGTCGGTGTGCATGGACGACATGAAGATCCCTGCAGCTAAGTACGAGCTGATTAACGACGCGCAGAAGAAGGTCGCGAAGGTTGTCGAAGAGCTCAACGACGGTGTGATCACCGAGGGCGAGCGCTACAACAAGCTGATCGACATCTGGGCTGGTGTCTCAGACGCTGTGACCAAAGAGATGATGGGCCAGATTGCTGCTGAAGAGATGCCCGATCCGGTGACCGGGATCATGAAGCGTGTTCCGTCATTTAACTCAGTGTTTATGATGGCCGACTCTGGCGCGCGTGGCTCTGTGCAGCAGATGCGTCAGTTGGCGGGTATGCGTGGATTGATGGCGAAGCCGTCTGGCGAGATTATCGAAACACCGATCACCGCGAACTTCCGCGAGGGGCTCAGCGTGCTTCAGTACTTCATCTCGACACACGGTGCTCGTAAGGGTCTCGCAGACACTGCGCTGAAGACGGCCAACTCTGGCTACCTGACGCGTCGTTTGGTGGACGTTGCACAAGATGCAACGATCACCGAGTTTGACTGCAAGACGCTTGACGGCATCAAGATGACCAAGCTCGAAGAAAACGGCGAAGTCATCGAGTCGCTCGGCAACCGTATTCTCGGTCGCATCACTCTTGAGCCCATTGTGGATCCGCAGAACTCTGATGTGCTGTTGCCAGCCAACTACGAGCTCGACGAAGACGCAGTTCGCAAGGTGATTGACGCAGGAATCGAAGAGGTCACGATCCGCTCGGTGCTCACGTGCCAAGCCAAGCGTGGCATCTGTGTGATGTGCTACGGCCGCGATCTCGCTCGCGGATACTTGGTGAACATCGGTGAAGCTGTGGGCATTATCGCCGCGCAGTCCATCGGTGAGCCAGGCACCCAGCTCACCATGCGCACCTTCCACATCGGTGGAACGGCGCTTCGAGGCGCACAGCAAAACTCACTCGAGAACCGAGTTGAGGGTAAAGTGCGCTTTGAGAAGCTTGAGCAAGTTGAGCGCAAGAACGGCACGTCCGTTGTCATGAACCGCCATGCTGAAGTGGTGATCGTTGACAACACTGGTCGTGACCGCGAGCGCTACAAACTCGCTTACGGCGCGACGCTTCGAGTGGTTGACGAGCAACACGTCAGAGTCGGGACGAGCCTCGCAGAGTGGGATCCGGCTTCGATCCCGATCCTCACCGAAGTGGGCGGAATCATCCGCTACATGGACTTGAAAGAGGGCGTGACGCTTGAGGAGAAGATCAACGAGATCACCTCGAAGTCGCAAAAACGCGTGAAGGACAATCGGGCTGCGAATTTGCGGCCGCGTATTGAAATTCTCGACCCCAATACCCGTGAGATGCGCCGCACTTCACGCAACATCGAAGGTCGCTATCTGCTCCCCACCGGATCCATTCTTACCGTCCAAGACGGCGAGTTTGTTGAGGCAGGCAGCTTGATCGCGAAGATGGAGCGTGAGGCCGCAAAGACCAAGGACATCACCGGAGGTCTTCCGCGAGTGGCTGAGTTGTTTGAAGCACGTAAGCCCAAAGATGCAGCGATTATCTCGCCCATCGATGGCTATGTGAAAGAGGGCAACGAGACCAAGAGCAAGCGCCAGATCTTCATCGTTCCGCGAGGGATGGAAGCGTTCTTGAACTCGAGCAACGAGCCCGAGGGTAAGAAGAAGGGCAAGAAGCCGACGGCGATTAAGCCCCCGCTGCCGATCGACGGCGGAGTGCCGGTGCAAGAGTTCTCGATACCGCGATCAAAGCAGCTCATCGTTCGCGAAGGCGACTTCGTGACCGCAGGCGAGCCTCTGATGGACAGCCCGGTGAATCCGCACGACATCTTGCGCGTGAAGGGCGAAAAAGACCTCGCCGCGTGGTTGTTGAACGAGATTCAGCAGGTGTATCGCTTGCAAGGTGTGTCCATCAACGACAAGCACATCGAGACGATCATTCGTCAGATGTTGCGACGCGTTCGAGTGACCACCGTGGGTGAGACCGAGTTCTTGTCCGACGAGCAGGTCGAGCGTTGGCGCTTCGAGCAAGAGAACCTTCGCGCAGCACGCAAGGTTCTTCGCAAGCTGATCGAAGATGGATCGGTGAAAAACGGCGGTGTGACCGACGCAATTCGCCGCGCCACCGACGAGAAAGTCATGCTCGAAAATATGCTGCCTTCACTCAATGATCGTCTTGATGACGTGGGTCGTCGCTATGCGGCGGACGGCGTTATCGCAGACGAAATTCAGCAAGTTCGCATCGCGGTGCAAAACGCATTCGCGATGGCAGAGCCCTTGCTGTTGGGTATCACCAAGGCATCTCTCAGCACCGATTCGTTTATCTCTGCATCGTCGTTTCAAGAGACCACCAAGGTCCTCACCGAAGCGGCGATCTCAGGCAAGGTCGACGACCTTCGCGGCTTGAAAGAGAACGTGATCATGGGTCGCTTGATCCCTGCTGGTACTGGCCTCGACGCGTACAAGCGTCTTGAGGCGATCGCCGTAGACGAGCCCCGTGACGCAGGCGACGTCGCTGGCCAACCGGCTGGGCGCCGACGTCAGCGTGGCGACGCTCCGAGCGTGTAGCCGGTCGGACACCGGTTGCGGGGGATCTCGCTGACCCCGTGCGAGTTCGTTAGGGGGATAGACGACTGTATCAGCCTGTGAGCCATTGAGTTGGCTCCAGGCCACTACCAATGCTGTCGGGTTGATGTATGATTCGCGTCGAGTCTCAACCCGAAAGGCGGCTTCATGTTTGGTGGCAAAAAACGCTCACAAGCTCGATTTGAGGCCCTCCAAACCAACGTGAGTTCAGTGCAATTGCTCCTGGCTCAACCAGACGTTGTTCGTGCGATGCCCGCGAGGCTATACCTCACGGATCTAGAGGTCGCTCTCAACCAAGTCATTGAGGACGAAACGCTCATTACGGCCGATGGCTTCTCAGAGCTTGTGGCCGAAGCGGTGCGCTTGAGCAAAGTGCTGCAAGCAGAGCTCAGTCGCGCCGCGCGGCTTGAGAAGACCGCACGCGATGCGGCGAAGGCGAAATTATTTGCCGTGAAAGACCAGCAGTTGAGGGCTTGCCCATGCTGTCATGGGCGCGAATTTTTGCTTCGCGAGCGCGTCAGTTTTGAGCTGTGGAACGGGAGTCTTCAAGCCATCGCGGTGGTGTGCGTGACGTGCGGCGACATTCGTTTTCGGACCGTCACGATGGAGGCGATCAAGGAGATGGAATCAAGCGATGAGTACCGACGGGTCGAGCTTGCTCCGGTGACGAGTGGACCGTACCGCTAAAATTGTGCGCGGTGACATGTGGCATTTCACCGCGCGATCGCTAGAATTACCGCATGTTTAATCGGCGGAAGCGAAAGTTGGATAAGCTCGAAGAGGTTGTGAAGTTCGCAGACTTTCTGAGCGGAAAGAAGGACACGACCCCAGTGTCCGTTCTTGACAGTGTGTTGACGGATCTTCGAGAGGCAACGGCTGATCTTGTCGCGAGCTTAGATCCAGAAGACGACGCGTCGATACTGCTTGAACCCGCCAAGGCAGCGGAACGCAATCTCGCCGACAAGATCGCGCGGGCGCATAAAGTTGCGATTCACGCGTTGGATGCAGAGCTTGCACTCAAACATCGCGAGGCCGATCAACGGTTGCGTCCGTGTTCTCGGTGCCAGTCCGAACATTTTCTCATCCGGGACCACCTCGATATCGAAACACGAGGTCCAGATCTTGAGCTGAAGATGATCGTTTGTTCACAGTGCGGAGATGTGCGCTTTGAGTGCCCATCGCCCGCTATGTTGCGGGACTGGATTGAGGAGACGTTCTTTCGGCGAGTGAACATTGCTTCGGATAAATCAGGACCATTTCGGTGATCGCGTTCAGCCGCTTACCGAGGACGCACATCAATGATGACGATCTCTGGGTAGCAAAGAAACCGCAGTCTCGGGGCTGCACCGCGCTCCATCCCCACCCCCCGGGTGACCAGCAGTGTTCTATCGCCAGGCAATCGCGTCACGCCTGAGGCCCAACTTCGCGGAACACCTGAGAGTGTCACAATGGGTCCTAACCACGGAAGCTGCACTTGACCCCCATGGGTGTGCCCGGCGACGAGCAAATCGGCTTGGATATTTCCAAGAGAAAAGTCCGGTCCGTGGCCGACAGCGACGTGAAAGTTCGCCGTCGGAGCGACCTGCAGTCCGTGATTGAACGAGTCGGTCAAGCCCATCCCAGTGATGGAGAAAAGTTCAGCAGTGTCCGTCCTCAGGTGCGAGTAGGTGTGCACGGCTAGCCCATCAAAGAGAGCCTCCCAGCCAGGCAGCTCGGCGTTGCCCTCAACTGCGTACACTCCCAGAGGTGCTCGAAGGGGCAGCGCGCGAAAAAACGCGTTGGCTTCACGTTGCAGTCGCAGGTGCGCAGGCAGTGACGAGCTGTGAATATAATCACCTGGAAGCAATATAACATCGGGATGCTGCGCCATCATGGTCCGAAACGCCTCTCGCTCGTAGGGCCCGAAGGTGTCAAACTGCACATCTGAGAGCACGGCAA
>JANNCG010001285.1:0-2445 GCA_031386385.1 Myxococcales bacterium | reverse complement strand
GGCACCCGAGCATCCCCCCTTATTTTTACCCCCCAGCAACCGTGCTTACTGCTTCGCGCTGAGCTTCTTGTGTAGCACCTCAAGCGCCGTGCGTGCAGCAGCCTCTTGCGCCACTACGCGTGCGCGTTGTTCTGGATCGAGGTCTTTCGCGGCGGACGTGAGCTTCTTCAAAAACGCGTTGCTACTGACGCGTTCGGTGACGCGCTGCAGCTGCCCTGAGAGCGCGCGCAGGTTCACGCGAGTCTCTAGCGCGTTGCCATGCTCGGTGAGGATATTGCGCACGTATGTCTCGACACCTCGGGTGTCCATATTCGATGCAAGCACATGCTGCGCTGCTTTGCGCATGAGCTTTTCGTCTTCGATCCGCAGCAATCGCCACTTGCGCCCGTAGTTAAGCGCACGCCAGCTGTCGTTGTTGAGCCGCTTGTCGTACGTGGCGCACAAGACCGCGCGCTGGATCTCTTCTCGCCGAATGCGTACCTTGGGTCCGTCCGCCAAGTGCAACAGCTCGGTGTACACAGGATTGTCGTCAGCGTGATCTATGACCGCCGTGGAGTCCTCGCCAAATACCTGCGTAAAGATCCATTGCCCAAAATCAGTCCACGTCGACTCGACCGCCTCGTGCACCGCTGCAGCCTTCGCCAGCACTGATTGAAGTAAGGCACGGTCGGCTTCGCTGAGGCGCGCCCGCTTTGCTGCTGTCGTTGTCGCGGCGTCTTCGGAGGACCGGTTTTTTTTCACAAGCACAGGCGGGGATGGGGCAGCTGTCGCTTCGATCACAGTGGTGGAGCCCGCGCGTTTGGGTGCGTCGGCACCACGACCGCGCGAGGAAGCCTTTGCGCGAGAAGGAGGACGGCTCCGCGATGACGGAGCTTGAGTCGGCGATTTGGGCTTGCGGGGTTTCGTGCGGACCATACGCCGAGGATCTAAGAAATACCGCGAGATTGCCAATACATTGTGGCGGCATCGATCAAGGGCTGAATCGAAGGATCGCGGGGATCCGATGCGTGGGGCAGATGGCCATGCAAGCATTGGCGGTCAGTCAGTAGCGAAAGCGCCTTCGCGACGGCCCTTTCGCTAAGTCTTGCCGCGCGCTCGGGGTGAAGGATGGGCTGCAGACGATTACCGCTCTCGGTGCGTGGACAAAATGCGACACTCTAGGGCCGAAAATGATCAAAGTTCACCCGGTTTTCACTCTCGCGCTATTACTCATTGGTTGTAGCGGATCAAGCGCCTCGACCAACACCCAAACCACACCTACAAGCACTTTGGCAGGATCAGAGACGCCTGTGACCACCACCACAGGGGACGCTGATGCCGCAGCACCGATAGAGGCTACCGCGGATGTTCCAACGGCAATGGCGACCGTTGATGTCCCCTCGCCGAGCTATCCCGCCCCGGCGAACATTCAACTGCGGCCAAGCAGCCGCCCACCGCGCGGCAGCAACAACGCACGCGGTCGCACAGAATGGACCGTCGTTGTCGCCGCGGACATCTCAGGGACCCCTGCTCTTCAAGCTGTATTTACGCACGCCACCCAGACGCTTCGCTTAGGTGCATCCATCGGAGAGGTGCGCTGCTCGCCCCCGGTGAGTGGCAGCTATCCGGCGACGATTCCAACGGGCGATGGCGCACAAACAGTGTCCGTGCATTTTGCCACCGAAGCACAGGCCCGTCAGTTCACTGCTGCGCTTGTGAATCCACCGCTGTGGATGGGGCAGACCTCGGTGCTCTGCGCCGATTAACAGCGCATAACGCCTACAATCTAAAATCGGTGGGATTGCGATGGGTGCTCACGTTCGCGCTGTGGCTTTACCCCCGAGTGTCCGTTGGGACATCCCGTGCTGCGTCGCGGCCCGCATCGGTGGCACCCGCGTCTGGTGGCATACACCAGTCATCAATGGTTGATCGCTCACCTGCGGTGAGCTGTGGGGCCGCAGCGGGGGGCATCGCGCGGGGCATCGCGCGCAAAACGCGAGAGCAAATGGTGGCGCGATACGTCAGCCAATCGGCATACGAGTCCAGCGGGGTCTGGCCGTTGCCGGGACCGTGACAGCCGACGCACTTTCGCGCGTAAGTGGGCTGCACGTTTTGCTCCCACTCTTGCTGCGGCGTCACGACAACCGCGCCCGCTGAGTATCGCCGAGGTCCCATCGAGGTGAGCACCCAGACATCACCCGAGGGGTCACCCACTGCGGTCGCTCCGGCGGGAAGATTGAGCCCATCGGTGATCGCGACGGTGCTGCCGTTCCACAGGGCGAGCTCGTCGTTGACGAGAAACCAGACGCGCGGGCCACCACGGGTGAGCGAACGAACGGTCTGCCCCATCGGCGCTCGAAAGTGCAGCGTACTTCGCCCATCCATCGTGCCGACTCGCACATCGCGACTCCAGCCCCACACCGCGTTGCCCATGGCGTCCACAGAGGTGCTGGTTGCGCCCGTTGC
>JANNCG010001274.1:0-10462 GCA_031386385.1 Myxococcales bacterium | reverse complement strand
AACGAGTGCGTGAGTTCGTTACACTCGTTTCACGGCGGTCGCTCCGTCGTCGCTAACGCGACCCCGCGCAATTGACCTTATCCCCTAAATCCCCTTTTCCTTCGCAGCAAGGAAAAGGGGACTTTGAGAAGAGCGAAGAGCCGGAGCAGGGGTAGCGGGGAGTCAGAGGCTCAGTTCGTCCTCGCCCTACAGCTCGGTGTACTCAAACGTCATGTGCTCGCGGTGCAGTCGGTCACGAAGCGCTTTGCCCAACGCAACCGCCGTCGTCAGCACGCCATATCGCTCGCTTGTGTGCTCTTGATCAAACGCGAGACACAGCCCCGTTTGGGACAGCATCTTGGATGTCTCGGTGTAGCCAGGATCTCCACCGCGAACTGTGACCTTTCCGCGTCGTGTGCGTGGTCCGTCTTGTGAGGTCCCGATGTACTGGCACTCAAACCATGATTTCGCGCGCTTTTTCTCAGACGGACCTGTCCCTGCCGGGAGCTGCCGTGCAGCCCACTCGCGCGTCAGCTTTGTCTGTGAGAGAGCAAACATCGCGCTCACCGCGCCAAGGACACCAAGCGCTGCCGGAGTGCTCTTAATCAACATGTACTGTCCGTACCGAAACTGCGCGCCATACTCTTTGAGCGTCTGCGCACTTCGAAGCACAATCGCCGCATCAATCGTCGGCAACGGGAGGGCCCAGCCTCCAAGCCCCGAGTCATAACGCGCTTTGGCTTTTCCGCGAATGTCTCGGCTGCTGTCACCATCCGCCGTCAGGGCACGCGTCGCGGTGTTGCTCGACTTCATGTTCGCCATCGCGTTGAGGGCGCTCTGCAATGTGCCTCCCGAGAGACCCGCATTTGCGCTAACAAATCCCTCCACACTCAACGACGACACCGGGGCTAACTCTTGCACCAAGTGCTGCACCCCCAGGTCGTGTGGAATGCAGTCAAACCCGCAGCAGTTCACAATCTTCACGCCCGCGTCACGCGCAGGTCCGTCAAACCGCGCGATCATGCGCTGCACAAACTCAGGCTCGCCCGTGATGTCAGCGTAGTGTGTTTTTTGCGCCACGCAGCCGGCCACAACATTGTCGCCTACCAAGTTGTATGGACCCACTGTAGTGACTACCGCACGAGTGCGTGCACACATCGCCTCGATGGACCGAACGTCGTCGTTTTGCGCGACGATCACGCCGGGCAGGTGACCCATGAGCGGCTCAATCTCGCTCAGGATTGTCGCGAGCTTGGCCTGCGAACGGCCAGCGATCGCGAAGCGAATGGGCTTGTCTTTCGTCGCATGAATCGCAATGTACTGTGCCATGTACCGTGCTGCTAGGTGCCCCGTAAAACCCGTCGCCCCCAGAAGTACGACGTCGAACTCTCGATCGTTTGTCATGTTTGTCTCGGCAGCCTAGCAGACCCACCGCGCACGAAACAGACATTGCGGTGTTCGGAGTTTGTCCGAGTGTTAAGCAGCGCGCTGCAGCCAACGTTGAGCGCGCTCGCGCACTGTGGGTCGGTTGGCGTGCTCAGTGGCAAACACATCGAGACCGGCTTGGACTTGAGCTCGGACGAGTTCATCAATCCCAACGCGATCTTGGTCCTTGGTGCTCACCGGCGTGCCGACGCGATACTTGAGCGCGGTCGGAACGGGAATATGTGGCCAAGGACCAATCGCCAACCCGTACGGCAGGGACAGGTGAATCGGAAACACCGCGCCCCGGGCGAGCTTATGAATCCCTACGGCCTTGGCAAACTTGTGCCCGTCCGAGAGCACCATCAGCGTCTCGTGCGCGCCCGAGTGTGCCACCGGAACAATGGGCACCTCGAGGTCTTTAGCTGTCTGTGCGTAACCCGTTCTGCCTGCAAATTCACAAGTGAAACGTCGTTTGTAAGTGCGCCACGTGTCGCGATCCCCGCCCGGCAGAACCATCACGTCGCGCTTATAATCTCTGAGTACCCGCGCGCACGCATCGGGCGTGGCGCGAATGACTCCGTGGCGCCCAAAAAACTTCGCCGGAGCTTCAAGAGAGAAAATCATCTCGTGGGCCAGCACATGAAGCGGGCGCGAGGTCCCAAACTTGCGATACCACCCAGCAACAAAACCCCAAACGTCCGGGATGGTCGTGCCGCCCGAGTGGTTCATCACCACCATGCAGGGCTCATCGGGGATGTGCTCCATCCCCACAAAGCTGCACGGAAAGTACCCGTGCCCATCGCCAAATAGCTCACCCACCGTGGCGAGGGTGTGTTGCACTGAATCCATGTCGAGCTCAGACGGATCGCACCCAAAGTGCAGGTCTTTGCCATCGCCATGGAGCCATTTCATCACTGCGCTTTTCATTGACACATGTCATTGACACGAGTCTTTGACGAATGCAAGTGAGATTCGTGTCAACCTGGGAGTTTGCTGCGTGAGCAGAAATGTTCTGAATTTTAGCGAACGTTGGATCCCTTCGGTACAGTCAGGCACTTTGCAGGGAGTTTATGCTTTTTCCCAATGAGCGGCTGACACTGATGACACTGCGTGCGCGAGGGTTTGCACCCACGTGGGTCAACACAAGCGTGGGGCGCACGAGGGTGTGGACAGTGCCTGGTCGTGGGGCGCTGCCGTCCATTGTGATGCTGCACGGGCTGGCCTCGGCGGCGGTGCACTTAGAGCCGATGTTTGATCAACTGCGGGCGCACACACGGGGTTTGATCATTCCGGACCTGCCCGGACATGGGGAGAGCGAGGTCCCTGGAGATGGGCTGACGCCGGCGAGCTTGCACCAAGGACTATTAGAGACATTGGACTCGCTCTCATTGGGTGAGACCACTGTGTTTGGCAACTCGCTCGGTGGCGCCGCTGCCGTTCGCTATGCGCTCGCGCGTCCTGAAAACGTTCGTGCGCTTATTTTGGCATCGCCCGCCGGTGCGCTGATGAGCGCGGATCACTTTGCTCGGTTCACCGATTCAGTACGCAACGAAAACCGTGAGAAAGCCCTAGAGTTTGTCGATCGTGTGTTTGTCACCACCCCCTGGCCGCGAGCGCTGATGGCATGGGGCACGCACCGCAAGTTTAGCGCCCTCCCAGTGCAGTCACTGCTGTCGTCGTCAGTCCCTGGCGATCAAATCACCGCATCGCAGCTGCGCTCAATCACCGCGCCGACGTTGTTGTTTTGGCCCCAGGGGGACAAGGTGTTTCCTGCGGGATGCAAAGAGTTTTTTGCGACGCACTTGCGCGACGTTGAGGTGCAAGAGCCCGAGGGCTTGGGCCACAGCCCGTACCTCGAAGACGCGCCGTTTGTGTGCGACTCGATGCTTCGCTGGATGAGCGCACAGTTCGCGCAGTGCTGAACTGACGCTAACAACGAGTGTTTTACATGCAGGTTCCGACGCGAGGGGTCGCACCCATCATGTCGCGTGAGAGGTTGATGCAGGTGTTGGCAATGGACGACGGCATCCCGGCACCGTCCACGCGAAACCCTTCAATCCGCAGGGCCGTCCGGGACGCGCGAACCATCGTAAAGTTGTCGACCTTCTCGATCACTTTGGTCCACGAGCGGTTCACGCTTCGGTCATAAAGCTCTGCGCCCGCGCCCGCCGTGGTCACGTAGGTGGTCCCGTACTCACCGGCAGCCACAGGGTTGCCTGTGCCATCCAACGGTACCGTCATCTCAAAATGGTGATCGTGTCCGTTAAATACAGCGTCTACTCGATACCGCGAAAACAACGGAGGCCAAGCCATTCGAATCTGCACCGTGTCCGCCGCGTCTGAGTGCACCGCTGAGCTAAACGCTGGCTTGTGGTGAGCGACAACAATCCACGGAACATTCGCTCTGTTCGCGTTTGCTCGCATCAAATCTGCTTCAATCCAGTTGCGCTCAGTTGTGTTGATCAGCTCGATAAACGAGCCCATCCCGGTGTCGTTTAAGACCACCAAGTGTATGGGGCCATAATCATATGAAAAATACAGCTCAGATTGGTTGATGTCGCCGCCCTGGGGTTGCGCAAACTGCAGCAGGTAGTTGATCGCGAGCGCGTCGTGATTGCCGTGCGCCATAACCCACGGCATGGTGCTCATCGTCGCCGCGCCACGAAACCATGACTCCCACGCGCCTTGAATTTGACCCAGCGGCACCGCGTCGCCAGAGAACACCAAGAAGTCTGGAAGGCTCATCCCGCTCTGTTGAAGAATCGCGCGCTGCACTCGCTGCCACGTGACAAGATTGTCTCGCGAATCACCGCACACCGCGAAGTTTACCGTCGCATCGGCGTTGGCAGGCGCCGTTTTGAAGCTCTGCACTGCGCTCCAGTGGCCCTCACCGCCAACTTTGTAGTAGTACGTTGTCGCGGGATTTAGGCCACAAACGTGCACCTCGTGCTCTGTGACGCGATCTTCGCCCGTACCACCAGAGGCCACATGGCCCACTACCGTTCGTGTGAGCTGATTCATTGCGGTCCCGATTTGAATCACGGATGCGCGGGTTTGAAAATCGGTTGCCCACAAGAGCACGGCGGTTGTGCTTGGAGGCCCGGCGAAGTTGACGTGGACGTTGCGGGGCTCAGGCATCGGACCAAAGGTGCTTGTGTCGCGAAGATAAATAAACCCCGACCGAGCGGTGTTGGTCACTTGGTACGCGCATCCCTCGGGCATGTAGTTGAGTGATGTCAGAGGCCCGGGCCCGTTGTCCGAAGGCACAACCACGTCTTGGTCGACAGCGGCATCGGGGTCGGCATCACTTGGTGGTTGCTGTGGCACATCCACCGCTGGATTGGGAACATCCGGCCGCATGACAGGCGTCTGACAAGCGGTGAAAGCAAGAGAAACCAAGAGCGCGCAGGACTTCTGCATGGTGAGGGATTTCATATTCATTATTGCTAAAAAGAACCGGTAATTTGCAGGGTAAATTGATCGTTGTTCACGATTCCCTCTCCGGGCATCGCGCCGGCGGGATCGCGCCACTCGTAGTTGAGCGTGTAGTGGGCTTGGATTTTGAAACCGTGCCCCAGCTGGTACCAATTGACTCCAAAAGTGATCGCCGAGCTGTGCATCAAGTCTCGATACTGGTCTTGCACCGCCGACGCTGGGAGCCGCAGCCCGCACACCCCGCGCGAGACCGAGCGAGTGAAGCAATCGCTTGGATTAAACGTCTGAAAGCGCGCCGCGATCTCAAGATGGTCACGCACGTACGGCGCCGGAATAAAGTACCCACCCTGCACCAAAAATCCGAGCGCCTCGGTGCTCGGAGCGCTCACTGTGTCAGTCTCATTCAACGAGCGAAAATACACCTCGCTGTACACACTCGCGCCCCAGCCAAACACGGCAAGGTCAGCACCAAGATAGTAGCTCTTCAAGACGTTTGGAACCTGCGTGAGCACGCCTCCTTGGTCCACTGCGACCTGCCCAATTTGCCGTGTCTGCGAGACCGCGTTCATCCCGATTTGAATCTTCAGGTCGTGCGAGAGGTTGATCGCAGACTCTTGAAAAACCTTCGGGCGTCCCAACGGGTTGAGCACTACGCGGGCTGCGTACATAAAATATTGGTCAAAGTTGATCGGCTTGTTAGAGCCCTCGCCGTTGAAGACGCCTGCGTAGTACTCCAAAAGATCTCTGGGACCGACCCAGCCCCAGGCCATCACGCCTTGGTCAAACGAGGGGATAAAGGGCATCCCGCTCTGACTCGCACCGCTGGACCACAGCTGCGAATCGGTGAACTGAAGACGGGTTGAGCTGACTTGTTCCATCCGGGTAAATGGCACGCGAAACTGTCCCACCTGCAATTGAATGGCGCGGTGAAAAGGGATCAACGCGTAGGTGTCCAGCAGCTCAATGCGATCACTGACGTTAAACTCCATGCGCACTTGCAACAGTGGGTGCGCTTGACCGTGCAGCACCAAGCGTGTGCGGCGCATTGAGATTCCGGGCGGGTTTGAGAAGTTCGACGCGCTGTCAGGGCTCCAGCCCGTTTGAAACGTGAACCTCGGCTGGGCAAAAAATCCCACATCGAGCCAACGCTCAGCGACGCCTTCCGGATAGCGCGACATGCCCACGTGGCCGCCTGCGGCAAGTGGCTGCAAAAACTCAGGCGGACGCAAATCTGGTGAGGCTACTGAGCCGATAAACATCGCCGCGATGCTCGGCGGCAATCCCGGGATCAACGTGGACGCCGAGCCAGCGGGAGGCTGCCAGCCGGTTCGGGGTTCTTCCCACACACGAACAGCACCAGCCACCGAGGGTACAAGTGTTGCTGCACTGAGGCACATTAGCGCAGCGCACGCGCGCCCTGAAAAAAGCATGATGCGACGACGGTATCAAATTGGGTCAACAGTCATGTGAAGGTCAGGTGACAATCTCAAGGCATCCGCACGCCGCAGGATAGACACAGCACCGAACATTCAACCTCGTTCAACATTCCCACCAACGACTCCGATTGCTGCAAGCGTGTTGTGTGAGCGTAGTCAGCGTCTATGGAGAGCTTATTTGGCCGAATAATCCCGATCCGCGCGCACACCGTACCAACGCTCAGGGTTCTCACCGGTTGGTGTAGCCGACAGGGTATAGCCGTTGAGACTAAGACATCTTGTCGAAGTGCAGTGTTTCGTTCTCGAACGCTTTTCTAAGTGCAGATCAATCCATTGGGCGACGTGCGTGATGATCTGCTGCGAGCGCACACCGTCGAGATAGAGGGAGACGCTATCGATCTGATAGACGTCTGTTTTCGTCGACCTCGTGAGCGCCCACTCGAACGGCGGAAGGCGCGCGAGTTGAAGGTACCATTTGCCGCGAACGTTCCAATCTGCGTCGGGAAAAGTAGCGCGAAACACGTCAATGGTCGCACCGATCCCACAACCTCTCACGGTGCCAAATTGCAAAAATTCGTTCACCCATTTTTCTAGGTCATTCGTCATCGATGTCCCACGGATCGCGCTCGCCGCTCCAACTCGCCTCTCGCATCGCCCATGTCCGCGCCACCGAGGGCGGGCCATCTCGGCGCCAACGCGACGGGCACACAACAACTAAGCGATCGAATCGCCGACGAACATCAAACACGAGCATCACGCTCTCGGGGCCGAACAGCTCAATATTGCCGTCCTCGCGATTCACAAATCCCTGCGCATTTTGCTCAGTATAATCAGCCGCGGCGTCAAATCCATCGAGCAAAAATCGCTGCAAAAACTGGCTCCAGTCTTCCGGCAGCTCCAACACCCTGCACGCCTCCGCGATGAACGAATCATGCTCGGGCCAGAGATGAACGGACATCCACACCAGCTCAAGCTCGTCGCTAAATCCAACTTGAACGTGGTCGTACTGACGATAGAGCTCGTTGTTGTAGGATCCCTCTCCAGCACTCTGTACCGCTGCCTCAAACGTCGCACGCGTCAGGTCAATGGAGCCCCCACGAAAGCGCCCATACCGAAGCAGCGAATACAGATCTCCCACGAGGAGTATCGCGCTGTCCCTCGGCTCTGGGCGCACGAAGCTTTCCGGTTCAGTATTATCCAAGACCAATGTTCGCTGCTGCGTAAGTCCCTTGGCTTCGCCTGGCAACTTCGCCCGCACCTTTTTGTGTCACCCACACTCATCCGAGACATTTGTGCGCGAATGCACTACGCTCGCGGTGCAGATGGCTGAGCAGAGTATCGAAGCAGAAGACGTACCCGAGAGCACCGAAGATCTCGCTGAGGATCCCGCGAGCGCGAAGGTTGACGACAAGCCCGCGGTCAAGCGCACCGCGATGCGCCCCGCTGGCTCAATTGAAAACGTCCGCACCTCGATCATCCTCGGGACCTCCATCGGCCTGCTCTCGGTCTACGTGGGGATTCGCTGCATCCAATGGGCTCTCGTGCGCTTTCTCACCGGCGGAAGCTCAACGGTCTTAGCCCTCACCATCATGCTTCCGTTCACCGCTCCGATGCTCGTGAGCTCGCTGCTCATCAACCGAGGCAAAAAAGCCCTTGGCTTGTCCATCGGCGGTGGTGTCTTGGTCGCTGTCTTGATCGCCGCGGCGTACTTCTTCTTGTTGCACCACGAGCCCGCAGCCCTTCAAGCGCGGCCACCAATGATGCCATGAGTGAAACTTCGCTTAACGTGGCCATGGTGATCGATAAGACCGAGGCCGAGGGGCCCGGTGAGCGCTTTGCCGTGTGGGTCCAGGGCTGTCCCATGCGCTGTGCGGGTTGCTGCAATCTCGAGATGCTCGCGTTTGTGTCACGTGAAGCGATGACTCCCGAGAAGCTCGCTGAACGTGCGCAAAAAGCGGGCGTTGAGGGTGTGAGTATTTTGGGCGGAGAGCCCTTCGCTCAAGCGCATGCGGTCAGTGAATTTGCAGCGATTGTGCGTGCTGCGAATCTCTCGGTGATGATCTACACGGGCTACACACTTGAAGAACTTCACGCCATGAAAGACCCCTCAGTGAACGCTTTGCTCGCACACTGCGATTTGCTTGTGGATGGTCGCTATGAGCAAGGACAGCGCTCAACCAAGCGTCGATGGATCGGAAGCGACAACCAGCGCGTGCATTTTTTGACCCCTCGCTATCAGCAAGATGACCCTCGGTTCTATGAGGGCAACACCGTCGAGCTGCGTATGAGCAAGGGACGGCTCTCTATCAATGGATGGCCTGTGCAAGGCGCTCAAACTCGAGTAGGAAAACAACGGTGAGCGTAGAGGATAAGCCCAAGATGGATACTCCCAAGACGGACAAGCCCAGCGAGGCCGCGTGGATTCAGTACCCTTCGGTGCCCGGCGCAACGGTGCAGCTCAGCTCGGATGAGGGAGACGCGCTGTTGTTGCTCGAGGCGCTGCTCGGCAACGCGCGGGCGGACGCGGTGCGCGGCGCGATTGACGTTAGCCCTGTTCGGCCTGAGTTTTTGCGCATCGCAACGAGGCACATCGCGGTGGCCGTGATGCGGTGGTTGACCGAGGGTGGTGGGCACCGAGAGCGCTTTGTGTTGCGTGATGGCAAGCGCACAAGCGGGCGGGTGTGGGATGAGAGCTTAAACAAAGAGTGGGCTCCCACTTTCACGACCGCGACGGTTGAGTTTTGGCTTGGGGCCGCGCGCAATCTTCCCGCAACGGACGCAGACCGCGAGATTGTGGGCGGGGATATGGCGCAGGGGCGCCGGAGAAAGCGCAAGGCGCTGAAGGATACCGTTCCGGTGGGTGAGCGGGGGAGCGATGGGGACTGGATCTTTTTTTCGCTCGCACACAGAGCCCTCCCGAATTTTGTGCTCAACGCGGACGACGAAAAAGCGCTCTTGAAAGCGCTTCGGCGCTCATCACCTGTGGCAGGGATTTTTGCGCTTGAGATGGAGCAGGGGCGCGATGCGCTCGCCGCAGAGCATATCTCGTGGCTGTTTGCGCCCGGGACCGTGAGGATTCTTGAGTGTGTGCAAGATCGCTTGTCGCGCGCGTGGGAGCAACGGGTGAGCGCGCTGTGGACGCGGTCGGATACCGTTCCGAATCTGTTGCCGTTGTGGCTTGGGGTGGGGAGGGCGTTGCGGGGGTATGTGGCAGCGGCGGACGCTGCACGCAGGTGTGACCTGATGCGGCCTATGCTGAGAATGCTAGCAAATTTGCCGGCAAAAGTGCTAGTCGGTGGCGGCGAAGCGCTGCGCAAGCGCGTGATCTCAATGCCTGGTTGGAGCAGTATCAAAGAGCGTGACGAGATGCTTGGCGCTGTGCGCGCGGTGGCTGAGATGGGCCCGCGGATGGTGCGCATGAGGGATGACTTTGTGCTCGAGCGCTATGGCGATGAGCGGTACGAAGAGGCGCAGATTTTTCTGCGAATCTACGCCGAAGAGTTTGCAGAAAGTCGGGCAAAGGTAGAGGATATCGTTCGGGGACTTTCAAACACTGTGGGGTAGTCGCATCCCATTTGGGGGTTGCGCTCAAACCGTGATAAAACGCTCGGTATGAGCTTACAGATCCGGACGATCGTATTTGCGTTTGCCGCTGCGGTGTATGGTGCAGGGTGTGTGGGTGCCGAAGAGCCCGTGGATGTGCGACGCACAGATGCGACGGCGGATCGCACTGATGGGGCGCGGCTGGATGTGCCTATTGGGCCGGGAATGGACGTTCCGAACTCGGTGGATGGTGGGATGGACGCGGCAGATGTATTGGTTGTAAGCGATGGGCCGACGGTGGACGTGCAGTGCCGGATCATGTGCGGCGCGACGTGTACCGACACACAGGTAGATCCTCGCAACTGTGGCGCGTGCTTTCGTGACTGTGTGAATTTGCCCAACGTGGACCCCGGACTTGCGCGGTGTGTGGCGGGATTTTGCAACATCACGAATGCGTGTGCACCCAACCGAGCAGACTGCGATCGAGACACGAGCAACGGATGTGAGACGGACCTTGGGACCGCGATGAACTGCGGCGCCTGCGGCACCATGTGCGCAGAGCCCAACCCCATCTGCACGATGATGCCCGGAGATGGCGGAGCCCCGAGATTTCGCTGCGGAACCGGCTGCGTTGCCCCCACGCC
>JANNCG010001235.1:0-2935 GCA_031386385.1 Myxococcales bacterium | reverse complement strand
TGACCTTGATGCGGACGCTGCCGCGACGGTGATCTCGCATTTGACTGCAGAAATTGCAGCTCCGATCTTTGAGCGCTTAGAGCAGTCGCGCCAAGAAGAGCTGCTCGCGCGCTTAGACACTCGCATTGTGGGCTCGCTCGTGGGGTCCATGAGCTCGGACGATCGCGTGGACTTGGTGCAGGACCTAGAGCCCGAACCACGCGCGAAGATCCTCGCGGCGCTTGAGCCCGAAGAGGCGCGGGCGGTGAGGGTTCTTGCTGAGTATGCAGAGCACTCAGCGGGTGGCTTGATGACCACGGATTTTATCGGGATCGGCGAAGAGGTCACCGTCGGTGCCGCGATTGAGACGATCCGCGAACACGCCGACGACGTCGAGACTGTATATTATGTATACGTATTGCACGGGCTGACACAACGCGCGAGTGAGGTCGCAGACGAGGACGTCTCGCGGGGGCCGCATCGGCTGCTGGGTGTGGTGTCATTGCGTGATTTATTGCTGGCAGATAGCTCCCAGTCGATCCGGGACGTGATGACCGAAAACGTGATCACCGTGGCGCCTGAGACGGACCAAGAGGACGTGGCCAAGACGATCGCCAAGTACGACTTGTCGGCCCTCCCGGTGCTGGACAAGTTTGGCAGGCTGTTGGGCGTGATCACCTTTGACGACGTGATGGACGTGCTGATCGCAGAGCAGACCGAGGATGTGCAAAAGCTCGCCGGTGTTGAGCCTGTCGAAGCGCGCTATTTTGCCACGGGGTTCTGGCGGTTTATCTCTGCTCGGGCGCGGTGGCTCATTGCGTTGTTTGTTGGCGAGCTGTTCACGGGGACGGCTCTTTCGCGTTATGAAGACACGTTTCACTCGGTGGCGGCGCTGGTGTTGTTTATTCCGCTGGTGATCTCTTCAGGTGGAAACTCAGGCTCACAATCAGCCACCATTGTCATCCGCGCGATGGCCGTGGGGGACATTCGCGACGGCGACACCTTGCGCGTGGTGCGTCGCGAGCTGGGTCAAGGCTTGGTGCTGGGCTTGATCTTGGGAGTGATCGGGTTTGTGCGCACGCTCTTGATGCGCCCCGCAATTGCACACCAAACGAAGCTCGCGGTCGTGGTCTCGCTCACCCTGGTTGTGGTCGTCACGATTGGAACCACCGTCGGCTCAGCCCTCCCCATGCTGCTCAAGCGCCTTCGTGTGGATCCAGCGGTGTCGTCAACGCCCTTTATCGCCTCACTGGTGGACGTCCTCGGGATCGTTGCGTACTTCAGTATCGCCAAGGCAATTTTGGGTGCCGTTCTGGCCCCCATCACGCCCCCTCACTAAAAAGTGCCGTAGGCGATGAGGACAAGCCTCCTCGCAATGGCCCTCGCGAAGCGCTCAGGAATCCCCTCGTCATTGGCATTCCTCAGGGTTCGTGCGAGCGGTTGTGCGTGTGCAGTTGAGTGTGAGTGTCAATCTAAGGGTCCCGGAGATCTTCTGAGATCACTCTTTTTTGGGCGACCAAACGCCCTAACCCACCAACAGCATCCCACACAAACCCCGAGGAATGCCAATGACGACGGGCTTCCTGAGCGCTCTGCGCGAAGGCACCTGCGCGGAAGTCTTGCTTCAGCGCCCACAGCACCGCGCCGCAATCAACAACTCTTACACCATACAATAACGGTATTGTATCGCTTAGCGATCGCGGACGGTATAACGGAGGCGGTACTGCATACCTGAGCCTCGTGTTCGCTCGTCCACTAGCAGCGCGTTGATCCCTCGTGACGCGTTGGCCATCGAGAACCGAGCGCCCAGCTGCATGGTGTCAAAGGTCATGCTGGTGAGATTCGCGCCTATTCTGCCACGGCAATCAACACCTGCGGCGCCGACGTCAGAGCACGAGCTCTCGATCCCCGTGATGCCCGAGTGGACATAGAGAACGGGGCTCCAGCGTGTTGCTTCTGCTGCGGCGCTCTTGGACAAAAATCCGCCGCCGTCGCCTTCACACACTGAGAACAAATGCGAAGCCCCGCCGCAGGTGGTGAACCAACGGACGTCTTCGCCCGAGATCGCCCCACCGCAGTGCGATGAGTGGCGATTGGTGCCGATCAAGACCGTCTGGTCTGTGCCATTGCCCGCAATACGTGTGTCGTAGAAGTATGAGCCTTCAGTCGTTGGAATGTTCTGCATCCGAAGCGTAAACGAGCCGGACCCGCAGCCACCCACCGCGACGTTGTACGTTCCGGCGGCCAAAAAGCCCCAGGTGCGTGACTGAAAGGCCGAGCCCCACATCGCCACGCCACCGCAGCCACCGTCGTCGTTGCACCAGCCTGCGCTGGACTGTCCGTTGCCTGCTTGCGCTGGGACTGGAGTCCCTGCGTTGTTGGTAATAAACAGCGAGGTGTCGAGCGTGTCTTGCATGCGCACGCTTGATGTATCGAAGTACACGGCCGACGGAACGGTCAGCACAAAGCGATACCAAACGTTGGCGCCATTGGTGCACAAGCAGTCCACCATGGGTCCGTCATGTGTGGCCCCTGCGGTGCTTCCGGTGACTACGGCTTCGGCGTGCGTAAAGTTGATCAAGATCGCGTTTTCGCGACGGTCGTTGGCGGGCGGACACGCGAGGTCTGAGCCATCGCAGTCCTCGTCGATCATGTTGCCACAAATCTCTACGCGAGGGATGGTCTGTCCTCCACACATGGCCCACATGCCTGCGGCGCAAGATTGCGTTCCGGGGCGGCAAATTCCACGCATTTCGGTGCCGGCAGGGCCTGTGTAGCAAGCTCGGTTGGCGCCGTTGACGCAACCGCAGTCTTCGTTTTGGCGGCCATCGCAGTTCTCGTCTGCGCGCGCGACATCACACGTTTCGCTCGCTGCGGGGAGCACTTCGCCCGCACAGTTGCCGCCCCAACGTCCGTCCATGCAGGACTCCAGTCCGTCGCGGCACGCACCCACGCT
>JANNCG010001234.1:0-2633 GCA_031386385.1 Myxococcales bacterium | reverse complement strand
CGGGTCGCTACGCTGCGTGCGGGGCTGTGGCAAGCAGAGGCGATCGTGGCGGACGCGGGGCTTGGGGTTGAGGTTCCGTCGGTGCCGATGGTTGAGTAGTTGTCGTTATGCCTGAGATTTTTCAGGTGATCGACGCGCTTCAGCCTGTGATTGGCGCTCTAAGGGTCTAACGATCGCGCACAGGTCTTTGTCTCCATCACCTTGCTGCACGGCTTGATCAATCAGTGCGCGGACTGCGGTGAGCGTCGGCATTTGCAGTCCTACCCGCGCGGCATTCTCAAGGACGACGTCTTGGTCTTTGCGCATCAGCTCAACGGTAAAATCAGCGGGCTCAAAGCGTCCATCAAGAATGCGGGTGCCTTTGCCCAAAAACAAGGGTGAGCGAAATGGGCCCTCATCAATGACCTTCAACACCTCGGCGGGATCTAAACCCAATTTGGCAGCGAGGACCAAACTCGAGGCCAAGACGCTCATCATGTGGGCGCCCAGATTATTAAGTGTAAGCTTTGTCGCCGCGCCCGCACCGGGGCCGCCGACGACCCGCACCCGACCGAAGCACTCAAGCACCGGTCGCACGGTGCGAATGCTCGCTGCATCGCCTCCGACCAACACGTTGAGCATCCCGTTTTCTGCTGGCTCGCGAGAGCCAGACACGGGGGCATCTACCAGCGTACATCCGCGCCGATTGAGCGCCGCACGAATGGGAGTAAGCGCGCCGGGCCCCACCGTCGAGAGGTCGACCAAGACTGATCCTGGCTTCATCGCTGCGGCGATCGCGTGCGGTGAACTCCCATCCATCGACTCGCCAAGACACACGTGGTGCAGCGATTGGGGGTCTGCGAGCATTGTGCACACTACGTCACTGTCGAGCACAGCCTCTGCGGCGGAGTTTGCCACATCCGCGTTGAGCGAAGCGAACTCCGCAGCTCGTGAAGCCGTACGGTTCCACACCACAAGGCGCCAGGGTTTGTTGACTAACCGCTTTGCCATCGGAAGTCCCATCGTGCCCAGGCCAATAAATGCCACTCGCATACCGGGGCGTATAGGTTCGATCGTAAGGACCATCAAGCGGGATCGTTGTTTGTGGCCAAAAGGGGTGTACAGTGTACGCAGTGATTGTCGATCAGTCTGACTTTATCGGGATTTTTGCCGGGTTTTCGCCTTCTGCGTTTATATGCCGTTGCGCGATAGCGGTGACAACCAACGCTGAATGGTCTGGGCTGTCTCGCTCTGCGGTGACCCTGTTGGGATTTATCGCGATCGTGATGGCCCTCTGGATGCTGCGCTCGCTGCGACGACTGCTCGCGGTGCGTGCAGGGTCGTGGGTCCGGATCGTGATCGATGGCGCGATCCAAGAGCTTCCATCCCCCGTTGCGCGTTGGCGCCGGTGGCTCGGTGAGACGCCCAAACTGTCGGTACGCGAGATTGAAAAAATTGTAGAGCGTGCCTCGCGAGATCCACGAGTGCGTGGGATTTTGCTCGAAATCCACTCGCTCGAAGCTGGCTGGGCGACGCTGCAGTCGCTGCGTACTGTTATTCGTCGGCATCGGGACAGCGGCGTGCGAGTGGTTGCGTGGTTGCCTTACGGCGCGACGAACAAAGCGTTTATTTTAGCCACTGCAGCGGGCGAACTCTATGCCCCTCCGCCCGCGAGCATTGGGCCTTTAGGGCTCGCGGTGCACTCGCAGTTTTATCGCCGGGCGCTCGCAAAAGTTGGCGTCGAGGCAGAGGTGTTGGCTCGTCGAGAGTTCAAGAGCGCTGCCGAGTCATTTACGAGTGACGAGATGAGCGAGCATAATCGCTTGCAGACCAACGCGCTCGTCGATGAGTTTTTCGGGGTGATTGTCGACGCTTTGGTTGCTGATCGTGGGCTCACTGAGCAGCGCGCGAAGGAGTTTATTGACGCAACCCCCCTGCGTGCGCGCGAGGCCGCTGAGCGAGGGGTGCTCACAAAAACTCTGTACGAAGATGAGCTGCTCGAGCTGCTTGGGTCCGAGCTTGGCGCGAAGGCCGACTCGGTCCATCGCTCGAAGGGATCGAGCGGCGCGATGATTCCGCCGGTGATCGAGGCGGCGAGGTACGCGAAGTTTAGGGTGCAAAGGCGCAGCCGATGGTCGCAGCGCGGTCCTCGTGTTGGGGTGGTCCTGGTGCACGGACCTATTGTCTTAGAGGCTCCACAAAACTCTCGTGTTGCGTCGGTACGCTCTGTGGTGAGCGCGCTTCGTGCGGCCGAGCGAGACCCGTCCATCGCCGCGGTGGTTTTGAGTATTGACTCGCCGGGAGGGAGCGCTCTGGCGAGCGATCATATGGGCCGCGAAGTGCAGCGATTGGCAAGCAAAAAGCCGGTTATTGCGTATTTCGGCAACGTCGCGGCCTCTGGTGGATATTATGTTGGCGCGTTGGCGAAAAAGATCGTCGCGCAGCCCAGCACGATCACCGGCTCCATTGGCGTGGTCGCCATGCGCTTTGTGATCGGCGAGGCTTTGGACAAAGTGGCGGTGGGGCACTCTGTGATCGTCCGTGGTGCGCGCAGCGAGCTGTTTAGCCCTTACCGTCGGTGGACCGACGATGAGCGCACGGCGATGGATCGCGAGATTGATGGGGTGTACGAAGACTTCGTCAACATCGTGGCG
>JANNCG010001186.1:0-6694 GCA_031386385.1 Myxococcales bacterium | reverse complement strand
TTGCAATTTCGCTGACAAATCGTCGATCGTGAGAGACAAAAATGATCGTCCCTTCAAACGCTTTGAGTGCCTGAATCAGCGCGTCGATGGCCTCAAGATCCAAGTGGTTGGTGGGCTCATCTAGCACCAAGACATTGGGCTGGGACGCCATGAGTGTGCCGAACACCAAGCGCGCGGCTTCACCGCCCGAGAGCATCTCTACGGGCTTAAACACATCGCTGCCTGAGAACAACACACGGCCGAGATACCCACGCACCACGCCCTGTCCGTCTTTAGGCAACACCCGATCCATCACCGAAAACGCTGTCGCGTCGGGGTCGTCCAAAATCTCGCGGTGGTCTTGAGCAAAGTACCCAATGTGCGTCTCGTGGCCCCAGTTGACGGCCCCTTCGTCCTTTTCAAGGGCACCCACGATGATGCGTAGAAGTGTGGATTTTCCCAAGCCATTCGCGCCGATGACCGCGAGCTTCTCTCCGCGGCGAAGCGTCGCGCTGATGTTGGTGAGTACACGCTTGTCGCCGTAGCTCTTGGTGACTTTATCCAACGTGAGGACGTCTTTGCCGCTGGGGCGTTTTTGAGTGAAGCTAAACGTCGGGGCGCGTCGCGAGCTTGAGTCCAGCTCTTCAACCTCAATTTTGTCGAGCTGTTTTAGAATGCTCTGCGCTTGGGCCGCTTTGCTGGCCTTGTAGCGAAAACGCTCAACGTAGGCGCGCTTGTGAGCGATCATCGCCTCGGTCTGCGCGATCTCGCTCTCTTTGCGCTCGCGAATCGCCTTCTTTTCACGGGCGAAGGTGCTGTAGTTGCCTGGATAAGTGGTCACGGTTTCGTAGTCCACATCAAGGATGTGGGTCACGACGTGATCGAGAAACCACTGGTCGTGTGAGATCACAATGGCGCAGCCCTGATAGCCCACCAAGAACTCTTGCAACCATTGGATCGACAAGATGTCCAAGTGGTTGGTGGGCTCATCGAGCAAGAGAAGCTCGGGGCCACCCAGCAGCGCTTGCGCTAACAACACGCGAAGCTTGAAGCCACCAGAGAGCGTCCCCAGCGCGTCGCGGTGCAGTGAAGGATGAATGCCAAGACCGCCTAAAATCCAGCTCGCACGGGCTTCAAGGGTATAGCCGTCGTGCGCACGAATGAGATCTTCAAGCTCGCTGTGGCGCACGGCGCTCGATTCGGGTGCGGTCTCAGAGTTGGCCTCAATGGCTTTTTGTTCGAGCAGCGCGTTCCACACCAGGGCATCACCAGAGGAGGCGACATCGATAATGCGCTCGTCGTCGTGGTGAAATCGATCTTGCTTCAGCGACCCCATCCGGGTGCGTGCGGGGATAATCACCGCTCCGTCCGAAGGCGTGTCGAGGCCGAGCATGATGTTTAAGAGCGTTGTTTTGCCCGCGCCGTTGGCACCAACGAGTCCATACCGGTTGCCTGCATTAAGTTCTAAAGTGACCCGCTGAAAGAGAGTGCGAGCACCGTATGATTTTCCGAGATTGCGTGTGGAGAGCATGAGGATGTGACTTTAATGGAGATTATGACAAGTGTGGAGGTGTTGAGTTCGCTGTACATGCAGGGAGCGTTGGAGAAATTCACCTTTATTCGTTAGGCTCACGACACTTTTCGCGATGTCGAGCCAGAGCAACAAACAAATCTTTGAGGCTATCGTAGAGCACATCCCGCTCATGATTTTTGTCAAGGATGCGGCTGAGCTTAGGTTTGTGCTCTTCAATCGAGCTGGAGAAGAGCTACTCGGACTTGAGCGTGGTGTGCTGCACGGAAAATCGGACTACGATTTTTTTCCGAAAGATCAGGCGGACTATTTTACCGCGCGTGACCGTGAAGTCCTTGAGGGCAAGAGGCCAGTCTCGATTGAGGAGCCGATTGAGACCAAGACGGGGCCGAGGTTTTTGCTGACGAAGAAGGTTCCGATTTTGAACGAGAGCGGCGACCCGGTGTATCTGTTGGGGTTGTCGCTGGACATTACCGAGCGCAAGATGGCCGAGAGATCGCGCGACGAGAAAGCTGAAGCGCTCGCGCTCGCGATGAAGCAGTCCATCGAGATTGAGCCACAAATGAAGCTCGCTCAGCGTGCGAGCGACATCGGTGCAAAGATCGGCAAGCTCTTAGCTGGGACTCCGTCAGGCGCTGACATCGTCGAGGTGCGTGCCCTAGCGGCTTTGCTGATGGCGACTGATCGCTGACGAAGTGATCCACTTGGGTGAGGGTTGTGCTTGTTGAATGGGCGAAGGTCCCCGAAGCAACAGACGTAATGAGCGATGTAAAACGAAGGTAAAATGCGATACTTTCACTTAGTGCTGATCTTAAACTCAAGGCCATCTTTGTGGACAATGGGCGCGTTGTTGCTCAGCGTTGGGCTTGTTGACTCCGCAACGATGGCGCAGTCGGTGACGCCCTCAATGACCGCGCCAATGCCGCCGCCCAATGTGGATGAAGCGCGACGATTGTTTGAGCAAGGCGTGATCGAGTTGCGGGACGAGCGCTTCAGCGATGCGGTGATCTCGTTTCGTGCCTCGCAACAGATTCGAGAGTCCGCTTCAGTGTCGCTTAACCTTGGGATCTCGCTGAGATCGCTCGGGCAGTTGATTGAATCTCGTCGTGAGTTCATGACGTTTTTGCGACTCGCAAGCCCAACCCTGCGAGCGCAAAACGAAACCGTGGTGAACACCTATCTCACTGCGCTTCAGCAGCGCATCGCGGTGCTCACCATAGCTGAGCGAACACCGGCAAACACGACGATCACAGTGGACCGCCAGAGCGTCGGGATGGGGCTTAATGGCGAGATTGAGCTCAACCCTGGTGCGCACGAAATACTTGGAGAATCTCAGGGATTTCGACCTTTTCGCCAGACCCTCACGCTGACGGCGGGGGCTCGTACCTCTGTGCGCATCTCGCTTGAGCGCAATGTCGTGAGCGATCCTCGCGTCACGCTCGGTCCCGTGGCCGGAGCGCCCGTAGGGCCTGTGACGTCGCAGTGGTGGTTTTGGACCGTGGTCGGTGTAGGTGCCGCTGCGGTGATCGCCACTACCGTTGTCGTGGTCGCGACATCGGGATACAACGATCCGGCAATGTCGACGACTGGGCGAGTGATTCAAGGCATTTCAAACTAATCGAGACGTTCATATGACTCAGAGCAACGCGCTTAGAATGTTGACGGCGAGCTTTATCGCAGCGGCCTTGTCGAGCTGCTCGGTGACCCCACGGACCGCAATTCGTGTGGACATTGACGCCGAGCCGATGCTTCTCGCCAGCGGTCCCATCGTGATGATCCGTGTCCGCACTTACGACTGGAACTCTCCGGGCCGTAACACCATCGGCACCACAGATTTTCGGCTGGGAGCGGGAGGCACGATGGTCCCATTTTCGCTCACCGTGGCGCCTCGCGATCTCAACGCGCCGACACAGTCACTCGGAATCGAGGTGAGCGGTTGGAGCGTGAGCGCCCCACCGGCGAGCACTCAACCGGTGATTCGACATAGAATTCACACTGGATTTCGTGCTAACGAGCTGCTGGTGGTCTCGGTCCTGCTGCAGGCATCTTGCGCGACCATGCAGTGTAGTGATGATCAGACGTGCAGCGCCGGAGTGTGTATCCCCGCCTTTGTCGATTCGGCGTCGCTCCCCCGAGTTGGCGAAGGTCCGCGGATGGATGTGCCTAACGCGACGGTGGATACTCCGAATGTGGTGCCGATTGACGTCCCCAATCAAATGTCGAACGTCCCTTGCACCAACGGGATGGGCATGTCTGTGGGCGCCTGTCGCTCGCCAGCGATTTGCCAGCCGCCGATCAACTTGATGATTCAACCCCCGCCACCGCTGTGCTGTCTTCTAGGCAACGAAATGTGTCTAAATTGCGCGCCCGGCTATACCTGCACGATGTACCAACGCACGATTGAGATGGGCGGAGGTATGGTGAGGGGCTGCTGCCAGCAAGGTACTCGATAAGAGTTTTATCGCTTTCGTACTATTGCAGGTACTCCGCCTTTGGGTCTGAGGGTCGCGAAGTCGTCTTCGTCTATGGTCTGGTGTGGGTCGATTTGAAAGTTCCATCGGCGCAGGAGGGTGGCCAACACAATGGGGCCCTCCATCATCGCAAAATGGATCCCGATACATACCCTCGGACCGGCTGAGAAGGGCAGGTAGGCGCTCTTGTGGCGAAGCGCTTCACGCTCGGGGAGCCATCGATCGGGATCAAACACTCGGGGATTTTCATAATTGTCTGCGCGGTAGTGCTGCGCATATGAGCTCACAAACGTCAGCGTTTTTGGCGGCAATTTGTACCCGCAGATCTCAACTTCTTCGAGCGATCGCTTCGGAAAAAACATGATCGGCGGATACATTCGCATCGCCTCGCGAAACACGCGCGTGCAGTAAGCGAGCTTCTCTGGCTGCCACTGGGTGATCTCGCCGTCTCCAAGCGCGTCTGCCTCTGCACGTGCACGTGCGAGCATCTCGGGGTTGCGCGCGAGCAGATAAAACGACCACGCAAGGGCCGTCGCCGTGGTCTCGTGACCGGCAATAAACAACGTGATGGCCTCGTCGCGCACTTGCTTGTCGGTCATGGGGCCCCCGCCTGCTTCTTCGTCTTGCGCGGTAAGCAGTCGCGTGAGCAGATCCTTGCGCGCGAGACCTTGTTTGCGACGCTCATCGATCATGCTTTGGATACGATGGTCGATAAAACTCACGGCGGACTGCAGCTCTTTGCTGCGCGCTCCGGGGAGCAAAAATGGCTCGTTCACGCGGCGATGAAGGTCGCTGAAAAACCCTTTTGTTTCGCCCGTTGAGCGATTTGCAAGCGCGTCGGTGGCATCGAGCATCAACACGTGTGCAACGAGCCCCGGGGCGCCAAGGCTCTTGTTGGCCCAAGACAGACACGCGGTCAGCGCTGCTCCGAGCTCGTCCGCTTCGTCAAAAGTGTCCGTATCAAAGAGGGCCTTGCCCACCACGCTCATTGCGATGCGGGTGGTCTCGTGAGCCACATCAATCGCCATCCCGTCGTGCATGGCGTCTGCCGAGCGCTCAGCGACGAGTCGCATGGTTTCGGCGTAGCGATGCATGGGGGCGGGTTGAAAGATAGGCGCCATCAGCTTGCGTTGATTGCGCCACAAATCGCCCTCGCTGGTGAACAGTCCTTGGCCCGCGAGGTAGTGCAAAATCACACGTAGACCGGGAGACTTCTCAAAGCTCTTGGCCTTCGTGACGACGACCTCGTGCACCGCGTCAGGAGTGCATGGCAACACGACATCCATGTGCATCACGCGACCGCGAAGCAGCGGTGAGGTTGACTTTGCGAGCAGTTTTTGCAGCTCAATTCGCTCGTGAGTGCTGAAGCCAAACGAGCCCATCAAGTTGAGGCTCGGAAGCGCTGGAATGGACTTAATCGACAGTTGTGTCATGGCGGATCTAACGAATCTATGGGGTGCGAATGTGTGCAAAACCAGTGTGAAATATGTGAAGTCTCGTGTGAATCACTAAAAGATCACCGGCCCGGGCTCTCCGTTGTCTTCGCAGGTCTGGCTTTGCTCTTCGCAGGCGAGCACCACAGTGCAAGTGGTGAGGAGTGTTGTTGAACGATGTGGCATCAAGCCGTTGGAGATGGTGCCACAATTTTCGCAGACCTCGAAGCCAATGTGGCGTTGGTGTCTGGTTGCATTGCGAGGCCTTGACTGGCTATCTTCGCCCGAAGTGAAACCAACACGCTCTGTTGTTGCGCGACGGTCTCGCACACTGACCATCGCCCTGTGTTCGTGTGCGCTGACGCAGTGTCCCTCCACAAGCGCTGTTCGCCCCACGCCCATCGCGAGTCCTCCCGCCGGAGCAGTTGGCATCTGGACAGCGCTTCACCCAGCAGAAATCTCTCTAGGGACAATGCCTCAATCAGCAAAAATGCAGGCCATTGATGACAGGCTGTATCTTTTTGCGGGAAGGGTTCTGTGGCGCTCAGACGACCATGGGCAGCACTTTGTCGAGCGAGGTCGCGTGCCGCTGAGCGAGTTCGCCCTGTTTAACAACACCATTTTAGCGTGGAGCGAGAATCAATCCTCGCCGTTGTATGCCTCGCGTGACGACGGTCTTACCTTTCGCGGTCGGCCCGTCGAGACCTACTCAGGAGATCACATTTCAAGCACTGGAAGTGCGCATGCTCCCGTCTGGCTGAGAGCATTTGCCGAGCACGTCTTTATGGTCCAGCCGCTGGCAGAAGATCACCTGATGATGAGCGCAAGACCACCCACAGACTGGAGAGAGGCCCACTTGACGTTGTCGTCGCAAGCGCAGGCAGATCGTGCGAGTCACAACCAGTCGCAGACCATTCGTGCGCAGTCGATTGCCCAGTATGGAGGTCGCTATTGGTTGTGCACTGATCAGGGGTTGTTTGTCGGCGCGCAGGACAACTGGACGCACACGGCGGAGTTTGCTCCCGCAGGGTATCAACAAACACGCTGCAAATTTGCAGATTTTTCTCGCACACTCTGCCTCGCTTACAACAACGGCACCGCGGGGACTCGTCTTCACTGCATGGATTCGAATGAGCGCTGGACTCCAGCGGACAACGGGTTGCTCTCACCCGATGCGCTGAGCAACCCCGCCACGGCGGCGCGCGCAGGGATGGGGTATGTCACAGGGGCAACCGAGCTCAATGGACACTATGTGCTCGCTCAGCGAAATGAACCATCCT
>JANNCG010001182.1:0-7176 GCA_031386385.1 Myxococcales bacterium | reverse complement strand
TTCACTGTACGCGGTGGTGGTGGCGAGGTTTCCGGTTGCGCTCGCGACGGTGATCGCGCAGAGCACGTTTGCGTTGGTGTGCGTGACGCTTCTTGGCGCCGTGGCGCGCCCCTACTTTTTACGCGCAGCGAGTTTGCACCGCGAATTGCCAGTCCAATTTGACGCTCTCAGCACGCAGTACGCACCCCCAAGTCCCGACAACGAGTAGCTCTCTGCTTCGGGCCCCTGGTTGACCTCTCGCGCGTAGCCGTTGGTGAACTGCAGTCCAATCGACCACTCGCGAACCAACGGGCGCGAGGTTGGCCGTGGAAACCGGCGGCGCTCGCTACTGAAAAGCCGAACTGATCCCCCGCTACAACGCCTTCGAGCATCCGTGTTGGCATCATCGGGACGCCTATCAAGCTCCCGTGAAACACACTCGTGGTCCCAGCGCTCATGCGTCCGCCGGGACTCGCGGTATTTGCACCAACGACGAGATCGCCAAAGCCATCGCCGTTCACATCCCCCGCGCGCGCGACCATATAACCGAAGTGATCGCCGGCTACAACGCCTTCGAGAATCCGTGTTGGCATCATTGGAACACCCGTCGCGCTTCCGTGAAATACACTCGCCGTCCCCGCACTCACGCGTCCGCCGGGACTCGCTCGAATAGCCCCTACGACGAGATCGCCAAACCCATCGCCGTTGAGATCCCCCGCGCTTGCCAGTGACCAACCGAAAGAATCGCCAACTGCATCCCCTTCGAGTACGCGGGTTGGCATCATTGGGAGGCCCATCACACTTCCGTGAAATACACTCACCGTCCCAGCAGCCATGCGTCCGCCGGGACTCGCGGCAAAAGCCTCAACGACGAGATCGCCAAAACCGTCGCCGTTGAGATCTCCAGCGCTCGCCACCGCATCACCGAATAGATCGCCCGCGAATCCTCCTTCGAGAACCCGAGTTGGCATCATCGGCACGCCCGTCACGCTTCCGTGAAACACACTGACTGCTCCCGCGTCTACACGCCCGCCGGGATCCGCTCGATAAGCTCCCACGACGAGATCGCCAAAACCATCGCCGTTGATATCGCCGGTGCTCGCTACTGAATATCCGAAAAAATCGCTCGCTCTAACGCCTTCGAGAATCCGGGTTGGCATCATTGAAACACCCGTCACGCTTCCGTGAAATACACTCGCCGTCCCCGCACTCATGCGTCCCCCGGGACTCGCGGTATTCGCACCAACGACGAGATCGCCAAAACCGTCGCCGTTGATATCCCCGGCGCTCGCCACTGAAACGCCGAACCGATCGCTCGCTGCGGCCCCTTCGAGTACCCGATTCGCGCACATCGCAACGCCCATCGCGCTTCCGTGAAACACACTCGCCGTCCCAGCACCGGTGCGACCGCCAGGACTCGCGGCATTCGCGCCAACGACAAGATCGCCAAATCCATCGCCGTTGACATCCCCAGCGCTCGCCACTGAAAGTCCAAACTGATCGCCCGATGAAGCGCCTTCGAGGACGCGGTTTGGCATGACCGGGATGCCCATCGCGCTTCCATGAAATACACTCGCTGTCCCTGCACGCACGAGGCCGCCGGGACTCGCGAAAGGAGAGCCGACAACAACATCATCGAAGCCATCGCCATTGACGTCGAGATGTGCGTTTGTGCTTGTATCGATGCCGCTCGAGTTGTCCGTCGCAGGGACATGAAAGAGCCACGTTGGGCTAAACGTCGCGCTGACATCCACACCTCGCGTGGCGCGAAGTCGCCAAAACACCACGCTGTTGGGCGGCAACGGCATTGTGGGGCGCACCGACGTCCCTGGCGCGCGAAGCGTCTCGATCACCATCGTACACGCGCGATCGCGACAGAGATCGACCACTGCGCCCTCGGTTGCGGCTGGCAACTCCCAGCGTAATGTCGGCCTACGAAGGCTCACATCCCCCAGTGAGAGCGGCGCGATGGGGCGCGCAAACAAGCCGGCCGGTCCGCCCGAATCTACTTCGATGCTTGGCGCATCAAGTTGATCGCTCCGCGCGTCTTCAACCGGCGCGCCAACATCTGCGCGGTCGCTCACGGCATCCACAGCACCGGTCGGCACATCGCTGTCGTTGCCGCCGTCATTGCGCGAAATCTCCGGTGTCTGGCAACCGACGAGCAGTGTCGCCAAGCTCGTGAGCGCGAAAACACAGCACAACAACCGGAAAATCCGTGGATCGAGTGAATTCGTTCGCATCGCTCGATTCTGCCGGTTCACGAAAAAGTGTACATCGAAAACGCTATCGACGTCGCGCCACGTGACAGGCTGATGCACCGTGACGTTGCTGCGCAGAACGAATTCCATTCCGTTCTAACGGAATTCACCGGTTTTCCGCAACCACACCCAGCAAACGTTGGCGGCCCACTCGGCCCACAACGCCATCGCCTCCCATCCTTTTTCTAAGAGCTATCAGTCTCATCCCCAGGCATCACCGGGATTGAGACAGTGAGCGAGGAGCCCTCGTCGGGACTCGACACCACGTCAAGCTGGCCGCCGAGAAGTTCTGCGCGCTCTCGCATCCCACGCAACCCCTGCGAGCGACCTTTGTTCTGCTCGCGTCGAGCTTCGCTGTCACGCGTAGTCTTCGCAAATTGTGATGAGGACATCCCCACTCCGTCGTCGGCGATCACCAATCGCGCAGTCGCGGGTGCGAGTGTGCTCGCGGGCACCAACTCCAACGTAATGGTCACGTTGGACGCGCTCGCGTGCTTGGCGATGTTGGTCAAGGCCTCTTGCGCGATGCGATAGATCGCCAACTCTATGGCGGGAGACAGTCCGGTAATATCTGGAATATTTCGGCTAATTGTCACTTTTGAGTGATCCGCAAAAGCGTCCAGTTGGCGATCGAGAGCCTGCCGAAGTCCCACCTCGTCCAGGACCGCAGGGCCCAAGCGGGCGAGAGCACGGCGAAGCTCTTCGAGTGCGGCGTCGGTGGTCGAACACACCCGATTGAGAACCTTTGCCCGCTTCGCTTGGTCGTCGCTTAGCTCAACTGCGAGCTGTGCATGAATTCGAATTGCCGTGAGGGCTTGCCCCACAGAGTCATGCAGATCGCGGCCAATCGCCCGACGCTCGTCCTCTTGCAAAATGACCGCCCTTGCTGCGGTATGGCGGAGATCCGCGTACGCAGTTCGCAGCTCGATCGTGCGTGCTTGCACGTCCTTTTCAAGCCCCACGTTGAGCGTCTCGACCGCCGCGCGCGATGACCTCAGATCATCGACGAGGTCTTCAATTTGCCGTGAAGCAGCCTTCGCAGATCTCATGGAGAGGGTGTACACAACGCCTCCAAGGATGGCAGCGAGCGCCGCGAAAAACGCTAACAGAAGCGACGACGCTCGGCGCAGAGTGGTCAGATCCATCGCGACCCACACCGTGCCCACCGGATCTCCGTGCGCGACGACCGTGTGCGCGCACCACAATGCCGGTGTGCGAAAGGTCGGAACGGCACTCTCCGTCGGTCTGTTGAGCGCATCAAGAACCTCAATGGCTGTGACGCCCTGGTGCAAGCGATACGTTCGCAGGTGGGCCACGATCTTGATTGAGTCATAGCGCCATAGCACCGGTCGCTCGTTGGCCTCGTGCGCGAGGACCTCTGCCGCTTGTGACGCCAGCGCTTCACAGCCCACTCTGACCTCTCGAACCCCAACAACATGGTGGGCGAGGGGAGCCCCCATCGCGAGCAGCGCTGCGAAGACCGCGAGCAACGGCGCAAGTCTTGATGCAAGCGCCTCTGCCAAGCTCACTTGCGCAGGGCTCGAAGTTTTCTCGTCGGTCACAGCGGATCTCCCACAGCAATAAACCCCGAGCTCTCGGTGAGCGCGCGACCGGCGGGGCTGTGAGTGAAGTCCAAAAAATTGGTTACGCGTGGATCGACTGGCAAAACCACGGCAAAATCAAGCGGCTTGCTGAGACGATAGCTCTGGTTGCGCGCGGACTCAACAGACGGGACAACCCCATCAAGTGCCAGCACACGAAGAGGGCTCTGCTCGATCAACAGCGCGCCAAGATCCGTCCATCCGATCGCTCCGGGCGCACCAATCAGAGCCTGTCGCAGCTCTGAGTCTGAATACAACACACGAAAACGCCTCGAAGACTGCGCCTCGCGTTCAAGCCTCGCGAACTCAGGAATCACCGACGCGACCGTCGCTTGGCTCGAATCGCCCCGCTCCCGGAGCAAAAAAGTCCGCAACGTTCCATCGCTCCACACGGACCGTTCACCCCGTAGGACCGCGAACAGCTCCGCTTGCGAGATGGACCGATCGGGCGTGTCGGGATGCGCCGCGAGGACCACGACTGACCGGGCGTAGTGCACAATTTGCACGGGGGGATCTTGGTTTCGCTCTTCGTCTTTGAGCCGACGTGACAGCAGCGCTAAGTGAATCGCGCCGTTGCGAACGGCTTGGATGGCGCCGGTGGTTCCGATGCTGGCGTGGAGGTTAAAGCTCTGGTGCGCTTGCGCAGCCCACGCGGTTAAGAGCCGTCGAGTCAGCGGAAGGTTGCTGCCCGAGCCTGCGACTTGCAAAGGCAATTCGCTGCTCAATTGCTCACGGATGCGTGACACGTTCGCCCGTGGTGGCGTGGGTCCTGACTCTGCGAAGCGCCCCATCGCAAACGAAAACCCCGCGATCATGACGCACGCTGAGGCCGATAACACGATGCGACGAACACGTGGGTTCATCGATGAGCTCAACTACGTTGATTGCTCGCGAGAGCCTCGGCCAGATCTATCGCGCCGTCGAGTGAGAGCTCGCCTTGTGCGCTCTGGGCTCTCTGCGCTCGCTGTTGCAGCGCGGCACGGGTCGGGTGGATTCCACTCGCGTCCGCTGCCATTGAAGCTTCATCGGGATCCTGCCGGCGGCGCGGAAGCCCAGACCCACGCTCGACCAAACCACAGTACGGCGTGCGTCGCTCATCCCAGATCTCATTGGCTCGCCAGCACTGTTCACCCGAGATGCCCCAACCCGCAGAGACGGCGTTTTTACCAGAGTATTCGAGCCAAAAGACCGCGCCGTCCGAGCGCCCCGCCTGATCTAAACAAGCGACGTTTGTCTGTCCGTCCGGGTGTGCGATCGTCCCTGCAAAAGCTACGTGCGAGTGTCCACAGAACAACCACCGGGGCTGCACGCGCTCGACCAATCCCCGGGTGACCGAGTTGCCAATCCACGGAGTTTGATAAGCTCGCAGCTCACGAAACACACCACGAGACACCGCGCTAGGCCGTCCCGCTAGACCACGTGGCCACTCGTGCGAGAGCATAATCTCGGCGCCCACCGTCGGAGCGAGCGTCTCTACTTCGGACATTCGAAAGTACCCCGCTTGGCGACACCCTTCGGGGTTGACCGGGAGCAGCAACGGTTTATCGACGTATCTTGGCGCATAAATCCCAGACAAATATGCGACTTTGAGCTGATCAAAGGTGCGCTCGCCGACCCGTCCGAGGTAGTTCATGTGCGGCGCAATGTTGCCGCCTTGCTCCATCAATGGGTGTAGCGCTTCGAAGTCTTCGTTGTTGCCGCCGATGAAGTGCAGCGGTCGCTCAAAGGTACAGCGCCCTGAGAGGTAGTCCGAAAACTCTGCGGGCATCGCACGCTTGGCGGCCTTGCGACGCTGGTCATCAGCGGTCACAAAAGCTTCAATGTCACCCACGGATAAAACCAGCTTGGCCGTCTGTCCACGCGCGCTCTCAAGCGCTGCGATCCACTCGCGCACGCGATGAAATCGGCCATGAATATCGCCGATTACTACAATGAGATCGTTTGGATTCTGTGGTGCCAAAGGAGCATCTAACGTAGCTGAAACTCCCCCTCCTCGCACCTTCATTAAGCGTCGAACCGGTCAGTTAGCGTGCAAATTTCGCGGGATATTATGTCGCTCAGAAAAACTCGGGGAGCGAACTCTGTCAGTAAAATCACGGCAGTTCAGCGAGTGACCGCGCAGCCGTTTGAGACTTTGTTGTGCGTTTGCTGCGGGCATGCGAGAAGGACCCAAGGTCTATGAACCCGATTCACCTAAGATTTGCCTCAGATTCTGACGCTGAAGGGCTGATTGCCCTGATAGGGCTCTGCTTTCAGCAGTACCCCAACTGTCTACTCGACGTGGACAACGAGTTACCAGAACTCAAGACCATCGCGACGAGCTTTAAAACTTGGCGAGGGCAGTTTTGGGTCGCCGAGCAGGACGAACAGATCGTCGCGTGTGTTGGATGGACGCCAAGCGTGACAACCGCGCACAGGGCACAGAGCGAAGGACTATCGGGCGTTGAGCTGCGCAAACTTTATGTGCACCCATCGATCCGTCGGCAGGGCTTGGGAGGCAAACTTTGCGCGATGATCGAAGAAGTGTGTCTTTCGCAAGACGCCCCCTTTGTTGAGCTGTGGTCAGACACTAAGTTCGCTGAGGCTCATCGATTGTACGAATCGCGTGGGTATGTCCGAGGTGTACACACCCGCGAACTTCACGATTTGTCTCAGACGGTGGAGTACTACTATCGCAAACCCATGTCTGCTGCTCGCGAGTGAAACAGCGGCAAGCGCAGTCCTAGTTGACGGCATGGCACTCAGTGTGAGAAACGAAAGCAGAAGTTTATGGCATCGAACAGCACCGAAATTACTGATCCATCCGGACAAGATCCACAACTCGAGTGGACCGCGTTTAAGCTCGTCGTAGTTGGCGCGCTCTCGCTCGCTTTCGCGATGGCGATCATTTTGCTCGCAGCCACCAAGCTCGGCGAGTAGGTCCGTCGCGGGTTTGCGGTGAAGTTCCGAGCGTCTTGTGGCACGCGACTCATCTCAGAAAAGCCCGAAATTCAATCGCTGTCATACGCGAGATTGATCGCTAGCGGGATATGTCGAAGATCATGCTCTCTTGGGCTTAGCTCGCCGCATGTGCGGTCCAGAGCGCGCGACGGAGTTGGTGGTGCATCGCGAGGGCAACGTCGGCGCTTGGCAGGCCCAGTGTGTCGCGCCACTCGCGCGGGGAAGGCTGCGCGAGGGACTGAGCCAGATCCTCAGTGGCTTCGGTGATGGCGTGAGCCACAAGGGCGCGTTCGGATTCGGTGAGGAGCGTGTCTACCCATTGGGCGACGTCCCAAGAGAGCTGTGCGTGCTGGGCCTCTTCGTTGGCGATGGTGGCGAAGGTGTCGCGCACGAGT
>JANNCG010001181.1:0-1594 GCA_031386385.1 Myxococcales bacterium | reverse complement strand
TCACGCCGACGAGGGTTCGTTCCTCACCCATCGTCGCCGTGACCGCCATGCTATCGTTCGACAAGGCAGAAAATCATCGGCAAGCTCGCAGATCGCTCACTAATTGAATCGTCGGCGTTTCGTTGATTCATCTAGGCAGTTCGGCAACCGGCGGTGCGGTTGCCGCGAGGGCCACCCAGCCGGTAGAATCAGAAGATGAAGGCGATCCGAATCCACGTCGAGAAAGGGCAGATCACCGGCGATGCCCCGGCTGGCTTGCCAGACGGCGACTTCGAGCTCGCGCTGGCCGAGCCAGAAGACGACATGTCGGACGAGGAGTTCCAGCGGCTCGAGTCGGCCCTGGCTCGCGGCCTCGAATCCATGAAAGCGGGTCGCACGCGTGACGCTGGTCAGTTCGCCTCCGAACTGCTCCGCGGCCGATGACGCTCGTCCGCATCGTCGATGAAGCTGAGCTTCAAGCACGGGAGATAGACGCTTGGTGGACCGAGAATCGGCTCGCCGCCCCGGCGCTCTTCGCGAAAGAGTTTTCCAACGCGGTCCGGTTGCTGGGCGTGGCTCCAGGCGCCGGCGAACGGTTCCGCCGCTCAACCATTCCTGGTGTGCGGCGCCTCGTGCTTCCACGCACCAGGAATCTAGTATTCTATCTCTTTGATAGAGCGAATGATGTTGTTTGGATCCTTGCAGTGTGGGGCGGTCCTCGTGGGAGTGACCCGCCCTTGCGGGATCCTCGCTGAGGTCGAACACGTGCATGGCGGCAGGGTGCCAGCGCTACGCGCTGGCATCACGCCGAGAGGGTTTCGTTCCTCAACCCCCTCGTCGTGACCGCCATGCTATCGTTGGCCAGAAGACACTGAAGAGCGAACTGTTTCGCCAAAATAAGCAGTCTCAAAACGGCACCTGAATGCAGAACTTCGAGTGATCGACACCTTTGGGGCGGAGCCGGAAATGACAGAAGACGCCGAGTTCGTTGCCGACGACCTATCAGCTGAAGAGCGTAACTTCTTGGCAGCGGCGATGAACGAATGGCAAGGGCCAGCCTCTCCAAACAACGAGATCGCGATCGCAATCGGCTTCGCCAGCCGCGCCGACCTCATCGGAAACATCGACCGCCTGTGGACTGCGCTTCGGGGCGAGACGCGGCTCTCGCGGCTTGACTGGGTTCGCGTTCTCTTGGCCGCCGAAATCGTATTCGCAAGCAACACTCTCGGCTCCGGTCATGACTGGGAGGCGACCGTTGGCATGTCCGACAAAGATTCGATCACCATGCTGAGATCGATTCAGCAGAAGCTTGTTCGTCATACCGCAGACTTTGCCAGGCGACGATTTGGAACACGCAGCTGATGGCCGACACGGCCACGTGCGCGACGGCGGACTGGGCCGCCGTTCGCCAGCGATTCATCGATGTTAGTGTGAGAAATAGACAATCGTATAGGCGAGGTGATCGTGCAGAAGTCCCCCGAACATCGCGTAGGCTCTCACTGGCGCGTTCAATCTCGCTCTGGCGAACAGCGGCTGGAGGTCGCAAACCAAGGTTGGTTCGATGAGCTCGTTTCTAGGGTCGGCGGAAGTGGTTCTCCGACCAAGTCCTGAGTCG
>JANNCG010001171.1:0-5084 GCA_031386385.1 Myxococcales bacterium | reverse complement strand
AATCGCCAGTTTGAGCTGAAGTTTTCAGCCTGCTGCGCACTCCACGCTGCGGCGCTCACCGGGCGGGCTACCTCTGATGGCGCGTTTGTGAACTCCAGTGATTCAAACCGCGCGTCTTCGTTGGTGAGGCTAGAGCGGTGCTTAAAGATGAATCGATAACGACCAGAACCTGCGACGCCGCATCGGACAACGACGCCAGAAATACTGTCCACAACGCTATCCGGAGGCCCTACGGCGGCGAGGGTAAACTGCGGAATGGGACTCGCACTGAATCGCCAAATCGTCGCGCGAGGTTGCGACGCGGTGGTGGTCGAGCTCCCGTTATTCACGATCAACGCGTCTCCGTTGGATGCCGGAACGACGATGGGCGCAAGCGCTGAGCATGACGCGAAGGCGTTGCCGATTGGCAGCGAGAGTGAGCGCAGTGGGTTCTCAACAAAGGTCACCAGCACATTGCGCAACGGGGGGATGTTGGCGACGGTACTCGACTGAAAAAGCATCGAAACAGCAACGTTTGCGCCCCGCCCGAGCGTCGCGAGCACGGGCATTGGGATGGTTGTGGACGCATTCACAGTGAACGCCGCATTGACTGCGCCGAGGTTGAGTCCGCTCGTGAGGCTGGTGGGCCGCACATCTCGATTACTGGATACCGAAGCGGCGTTGGCATATCCAAGGATCGTCTGACTCAGAGGCTGAGAGTTCGCCACCGGCACCGAAAAAAAGTCTTGCGAATAGCTTAACCAATTGCGCATCGGCGGGATGGATTGCACGTCGGTGCTCGTCGGTGCGCTGCACATCCCCGTCGTCGAGTCGAGCCGAAGCGTGTTGGTGATCGTCGGTAAATCGCCCGAGCTGACGTACACCAGCGTCCCATCTGGAGCGACCATGTTGGTGGTTTGGCGATCGTCGCTGAGCGAGCAAGAGCCTGCATTCCACAGGTTGACGCTCTCAAAGGGAGTGAATCCTCGTGGGTCTAAAATTGCGCCTCGGGTCGGCGACAAGACGAACTGCTCCAAGCCTCGCCCTGCGCGAACTCCGCGCAGTTCTGCATGCGCCGAGCTCCCGAGATTCGTCGTCGATGGACTACCCAGGATCGGTAGGACGACCGGTCCCGTCCCGAAAAATTGGATGCCTTCGATCGCTCCACTGCGATCAATTCGGCGAATCCCAGCGACCGCCGCTCGAGAAGAAATGGTCGCGACCAGCCCTCCGTTGGATTCTAGGCGATGACCCACCTCGGTGCTTGTGCTGACCACGGGCAGGAGAAAGCGAGCGCGATCGAAATCTAGCGACTGCATCTCAAATGAGGTGTTGTGCGCGAGTACCGCGCGGCTGTCGCCCTCACCAATCACGATCGGCTCTCGTCGGGTGGGTTGCGGAAATTGGTAGCGGTTGAATCCCTCGGCGAGCGCAACATAACTTGTTGCCACGCTGCCGACAAACGCAGGACTCCGCTCTACCCCCATAAGCCCAAATCGGACGAGTTGCCGGTCCCCGCTACTCACCGCGCTGCCCAAAATACTCATGAGGGGACCGGAGTTCATTCTCGCAAAACCCTGCAATAATAGCGGGATTCGTCTGGGATTCATCGCGTCGGGCGCGACGATTTCGCGTCGCATACCTGTTTCAATCGAGAGCAACTCAATTGAATCACCGTTGCGCTCAACTGCGAGCTCGAGAGTCGGGACGACGTCCCCCACCACGTCGTCGACAAAGTGTCCCGTTCCGGCGTCTGGACCTGGGATCGGAACGGTCCACACCACTTGAGGTGCGAGCATGTTTTCGATCCCCACCACGCCGACACAGGTCTGTGTGGCTCCAACGGTAACCGAACGTTTAAACGCAACGCGATCGCGCCCCATCGGGCCGCGAAAGACCTCAATTCGGTAGGCATCGGCGGTGCTACCCATCGCGCAGCCCATCGTTTGGAGCGGAGTGAAGATAGGAGCGATCGGCCATGCTGCCTGCAGATCGACACGCCGCAATAGAGCGACGGCGAAGCCCACGTCGGTGAGTTTCATCGCGAGGAGATCGAGCAACCCGTCGCCGTCAAAATCTCCGACCGCGGTGTGCTGCGCGGCATTTGCTCTGCTGTCGTCGAAGCTCACGCTTGCGGCAGTGCTGACGTCAAACATCGCATTGAACGTATAGACGCGAATGTCAGTACGTGGGCTTGCCGCCCCGTCGTTTCGCGTCACAAGCAGCGCAGGTGTCCCGCCATCCGCGCGGGTCTGAATCAATCGCACCTCGCCGAGGTATCCGCTTGTGAGCAAGTTGGATGGGAGCGCCCAGCGTCTCCGTCCCTGTCGATCGTACATCGAAACGACATTATCCCGCGAAATAGCAACTATTTCAGCGGATCCGTCGTCGTTGAGATCTCCGATTCCGACGACGGAGAGAAGCGGAAAAAACTCTCCGTCATCCATGGGCCAGAGCGTGGCTCCGGTGGCGCCACTGTAAGCGGTCATCGAGCGATCAGTAAGCCCCACCAGGTCCAGCGGCGGCACCCCGTCGATATCCATCTCGAACACTCGCACGCCCACCCCGTCTGTCCCTACGGACGGATTGCCTCGCTGTACCCTCCATCCGAGGTGAGGACGAGTGATATCAAATCGAAGATCCGCGGTGCCAGTCCGTGAGGTGTTTGCGCGTGCTTCATACCAGCTCGAGGTCGCACTCTGACCCAGCGCAACAGTCGCGCTAGCCAGAACGGTGGTGGTGAGAGCGAGACCTACAACGCGCAAGACCGAGGGAGTCCGCATCAGAGACAATCCTTTTGAAAAAAGAGCATTTTGGCAACGAAGAGAGACAGTTCGAGAGCCGACATCCGGCTACATCTCGATCCGATTATTGGGTGTCGTCGTCGTTGCCGTTGGAGTGTTCGCCTGCGGAGTCGCGGTACTTGTCGCGGGTGTTCGAGCTCCGGAGGTCGAGGTGCTTTGTGTGGTTGTTGGCCGCCTTAGCAAGCGCGCGTTGAGAGCGTGCGCTGCGATTCCACTGTCTGGGACCAGGGGATCGGGTGAGGCGAGCAAAGCGGCTTGTCGGGCTGGATCCGTCACGCCGGCTGCTACAATCGCACTGTTCTGTGTCCGCGGAGGCGGGTCTGAACCCGAAAGCAGACTCGTTGCTGGCGGCAAAGTTCTCTCGTTCGGGTTGCTTTGTGGGCCCTGGTGTGGGGACGGACTTAGCGCCCTCGTCGCCACGACACCAGCGCCCCCAAGCGCAAAGAGACCCACCAACACAAACGCAAGGCGAAGGGCATCGAGGCGCGTCCGCTTCGGAGCGACGTGAGTGATGCGACTTACGGCTGGGGCGCTCAGCGCGTCGGGCACGAGCGGCCCTGGCAGCTCTGATTTGGGGCTCGGAGTTTTTCGCCTCGCCACCGACGCTGCAGAATCTAGCTCAGCGGTCGCCGAAGAAATTTGGCGCTGTCGATCTGCGAGCAACTCGCCAATCGTGTCGCGCGCAAAAATGCTGCGAGAAACCTCTGTATCGCTTTTAAGCTGTGCCGTGAGGGCCTGTCGCATCTCTGCTGCGGACTGAAACCTCTTGTCCCGATCGCGGTTCAACGCTCGCGCAACAATCTCGACGATCCCGTTGGGCAGATCGCGGACATAATCTTTGATGGTTGGCGCGTCCTCTTCGGTGATCGCCCGCAGAAGTGCGAGCTCGTTATCAAACTTAAACAGCCTGCGACCGGCGAGCACCTCCCAAAGGACAATCCCAAGCGTGAAGACGTCGGCGCGGCGATCCACTCCGACGCCTGTGATTTGCTCGGGCGAAAGATAGCCAAGCTTGCCGCGGAGATCGCCTCCAACGGTCATGTTTTCAAACTGCGCGCCGGTGGCTTTTGCGACGCCAAAATCGGTGAGCTTGACGCTTCCGTCGACGCCGACGAGGAGGTTAGACGGTGTGGCATCTCGGTGGACCAGATTCACGGAGGTGCCGTTTTCATCACATAACTCGTGTGCAGCGTGCAGCCCCGCGGCTGCGTCTGCGACGATCGCGCAAGCCACATCCGAGTGCATCGGTGTTCGCTTTCTCAACGACTCGCGCAAGACCGTGTGAAGCGGCATGGACGGAAAATACTCCATCACGAGAAAGTGCTCCGTCTCAGTGCGCCCCAACTCAAGGACTGGGACCACGTTTGGATGGTGCAATCTTGAGGCGATTTCTGCCTCGCGAATGAAGAGCTTCAGATAGAGCTCATTGTCGATCAGGTGCGCAAGGATCGTCTTGATCGCGACGAGTCGTTGCACGCCGTGTGCTGACTGGACGCGACCCACCAGAACATGGCCCATCCCACCGGACGCGAGCCGAAGCAACGCTTCATATCGACCAAATTGCTGGCCGAGGACGGAGGACGACAGGGGTGCGTCAAACTTGACTCGTGACGAATTTGATGTGGGCTCTTGGCTGTCCTTGTCGGCGGGGGCGCTCATCAATGCATCCGAAGATAGCGCTTTGGTCAGGGAGTTGTCACTTCCCTATGTCGCGATTCTGTCACCCCATATGTCGTTATTGTGTGTGTATACGGCGACGTAAGGTATTCTCAGTTCTCCTTTGGCCTCTTCGAACTCTGCGATCGATCGATGACATCCTCTCTTGAAAGTCGCTTTGAGTTTCGCGATCAAGTAGCGGGAGGCGCATACGGCGAGATTTTGCTCGGTCTCGACCGCACGACCTTGCACTCGGTCGTGATCAAGCGGCTGTTAGCTCGTGGCGACGACCCCTCCGAAGTTCAGCGATTTCTGCAAGAAGCTGCAATTTTGACACAGCTGGATTCACCGTACGTCGTGAAGCTCCTCGACTCGGGCGTCGACTCGTCGGGTCAACACTGCATCGTGTTGGAGCGGTTAGAAGGGATGAACCTCACGGAGTGGCGGACTATTTATCGCGCCACCGCAGAGCAAATCGTACGCATGGGAGCTCAGATTGCCCGCGGGCTTGATGCCCTGCACCGGTCGCTGGTGATTCATCGTGACGTGAAGCCATCCAACATTTTTGTGACTCAGACAGCAGCAGGGACGATTCACGCCAAGTTGCTGGATCTCGGTGCGGCGAAGCGACTGGATGCCGACCCG
>JANNCG010001132.1:0-2928 GCA_031386385.1 Myxococcales bacterium | reverse complement strand
ACTCGAGCTGTCGAATGAGTAAAGGCGTGCCAGCGACATCCCAACTGGTGGCCAGCATGGGGTGTGAGTTGTCATCGGTCTCTGATTTTTCACAATAAATGATAGCGTCCATGGCTCGGTTCTCCATTGAATCAGTGATCGCTACAGACGCAACGTCCGTAGTGTTGATTGGGTTGAGTGTTAGTAGGCGCCCTTGCCCGAGATCACGGCAGGGATCGTCTTCAACACGATCAACACTTCTTCGCTCGCCGGCACGCTGTCGATGTACTCAAGATCCAGTTCGACCTGCTGCTCGAACGTCAGATCGCTGCGACCACCAATTTGCCAAAGGCACGTGAGGCCAGGAGTCACTTCAAGTCGTCGCAATGCCGTCAACGAGTACTCGTTGACCTCTCGCCACACGGGAGGACGCGGTCCAACGAGCGTCATGTCCCCAATCAAAACGTTGTAGATTTGTGGCAGCTCATCAATTGAAAATCGCCGCAAGATTCGGCCCAATCGCGTGACACGAGGATCGTTGGTCATCTTGAACCGCACGCCGCTCATCGCCTCTGGATTGGCCTGGGCCAACGCGGTCTTGAGCGCATCCGCGTTAAGCACCATGGTGCGAAACTTCCAGAGCTTAAACCGACGCCCTCCACGCCCAAGTCGCTCTTGGTGATAAAACGCCGGACCTCGGTCTTGAAGCTTGATCCCCACAATAACCATCAGCAGCAGAGGGCTCAGCGCCAGCAGCGCACCCGCAGTGCACAGGACATCGAGTGTACGACGGAGGCGTGGCCCCATCGCCATCATCCGGGCATACGCGAACACTTTCGCCCGACGCCAGAGCGCGCGGCGGCGCGAAGTGTCACTGCGAATTGCAGACGGGATCGGTGTGTATTCGGCGTCGTTACTCATTGGGAAGGCTCTCTTTGCGTTGCGGTGTGCGACCGGTAGTGGGTTGAGGATGTTGTTTTTCGGCACCGAGGATGAAGTCCTCCGAGGCACCAACACGATCAACTGAGTACGCAAGGGTCGGGCCAGCGCTGAGCACCACACAGGCGATCGCAGGGCAACCACTCACGCGTTGACGAAGCTCTCTCAGCTCGAGAATCGACAGCGATCCGCTCTCCACCACGAGCAAAACTCGTTTTGCATCACGGGTTGCCCGTCGCAAGCCGGCCCCAACAAGGGTCTCGCTCCAAACAAGTAGCGAATTGGGATGTCCACGTGTTTCAATTTGTGACACCTTGGGTTGGAGTGATGGGAGCAGCTTCTCGACGGAGCTACGGACGCCTTCATTGCTACAAACCACAAGTGTTCTCGCATCGCACCGCTCGATCGCCGCGAGCAGGTCTTCGCAGAGCAAGTCCTTTGCGCTTGGGTCAGCAGGCCACTCAGAGGCGGCCAACACCGGAGCGGCGAGCCAAAATGCGATCTCTTCCGCAGTGTGCATGCGCAGGCGATCCAGCGATTTCAGCAGCAAAACGACGAGTGTAAGGATCGCGCCGAGCAACGGGCTGACGAGAATAAGGAGCCGGCGGTGAGATTTGGACGGCCGGTCCGGAGCAACTGCCGCCGCCAAGACCCGCAACCCGGTGCTTGGTGAGCGCATTGCGTCTCGAGCGTTTGACTGCGACGAAAGTAGCTCGGCGAGGTGTCGCTCTGCGACGGTCACCGAGGCCAAAAGCGTTGCTGCTTCACCGTCCAATGAAGCAAGCTCGTGCACGCGCAAAGAGGTCGTCTGCAGTGACTCGCGCAGGATGATCTCTCTGCGACGCAACAAACTGCCAACCGCGCTCGCATTGGCGGCACTCGCGGTGTACGCATCCCAGTGTGGATTGCGGCCAAGAATTCGGCCAGTTCGCACTGGGCTTTCGCCTTGAGCTCGCAGTGACACGGCCTGCGCTTGCAGCGCTTGCAGCGCGGGATGTTCTTGCGTCAATCGCGCGCGTGCAACGGCGAGGGCGCCCTCGGTGTCCGCGAGGCGCTGCGCACCCAATAGCTGCTCGTTTTCTGACAGGACAGTGAAGGGCGTTTGCGAGCGAGCCGCTGTTCTGAGTGCAGTTTCTCTCGCAGATTCACCTTCAGCTTCAGCCCGCGTGACGTCTACATCGGCACGAAGACGCGCTGCGTGCTCAATCGCAGCGAGCTGCTCTGCGGGAAGATTGGCGATGTGATGCAGGTCCCGAAATTGGTCATAACGTTCACGTACGACAGCGAGCGTGCTTTGCGCTTCGCCAACGGAGAGGTCCAGCGTCTGAAGCCGCTCTTGAAGTCGAGAGCGTTCAAGTGATCGGCGATGGTTGAGAAACACGTCGGCCATCGTCTGTGCGAGGCGCTGTGCGCCCAGGGCAGAGTCATCTGTTCCGACCAGCACAATAAGCCGAGTCTCTTCGCTGGAGTTTACCTCGATTTTGCGACCGATTTGCTCCAGTGTATTCTTCAGGGCCAACTGCACCCGCACCGCCGCGAGATTGAGTGGAAGCTTCACACTGTCGACCAACGTACGCAGCGTGCGGCTCTCATCCTCTGATGCACCGGTCGCAGGCGGCTCCCAGACAATCGAGACCTGTGATTGAAACTCACGGTGTGCAAACCGCGGAACGAGCAGCAATCCCGCCGCAAGCGTCACGGCCGACATGATCCATATCCAACGCTGCCGAGCTTGTATTCCACGCAGAATTCGCGGGAGGTCCAGAGCAACTCCTAGCTTCGCCGGTGCTGAAAGATCAGTCGTCATCTGGGCAGGAAGTTCGGCGTTAGCGTGAAACATGTGGGGTCTGCTTAGTGCGAAGCGAGAGCGCTCTGAGCCGCGTCAAACGACGTGTAAATGTCAAACACCTCGTGCAGATGACACACCCGGGCGACCACCTGCGTGGGTGCGGTCAATCCCGCGAGGACAACGAGAATGTTTGCCGGCGTCTTTCGACGGACCGAGACCAG
>JANNCG010001085.1:0-1640 GCA_031386385.1 Myxococcales bacterium | reverse complement strand
GTCACTTCACGCCATGTCGAGGTGCGAAGATTCAGCGCCCAGACATCGCCCATGGGGGTAAACGCCAGGCCCGAGGTGCTGGTGTTTCCGCCGTAGACGACGAGCTCATCCGCCATGGGATCATAGACCATGGTTGAGTTTGCGCGCTCACTTGGACCCGTCCCCATCGTCATCACTTGCACCCAAGATTGCATCGCGATGTCAAACGCCCACAGGTCCTTGTGCAGGGTGTACGAGCCCGAGCTCGACGCGCGAAAGCGTCCACCAAAGAGCATCATGCGCCTTCGCAGTGTGTCAAACGTGTAGGCAGCGCGAGATCGCGCGGAGGGCTGGACGGTGGTCTCAATCTTCTCCCAACGATCGCAGACCGCGTCGTACTTCCACGTGTCGTTGCGAAAAGCAGGTGCTGGAATGCACATCACCGTCGGTCCCACGTCCCCACCAAAGACGTACAAAAGTCCCGTCTCAGGATCGACTGCACCAATGGCGTCTCCGCGCGCTTGGGGCTGCATTGAGCTTCCTCCCGCGCACATGCGTGCGTCGGTGGTCATTGCCGCATCGGTGCTGCTATTTGCATCGCCATTGCTCGGCCCCGTCGAACAGCTCACCAGAACCATCACGGACGCGAGCGTGTAACTAAACTTAAGGTGTGATCTGTTTCGCAAGGTCATTGCGCGGCACAATACCATTACGCGCGCTTGCGCAAAACTCTGTTCGAGCACAAGATTGCGGCTCTAACCACTACTTAGTTTATGCGTCCGTTCGTCACGCCTCACACCGCTCTCGTTGTCCTCACGCTGACGCTCACCCAATGCGCCCCAGCGAGTCCCGGAGTGCTCAACGATGGTGGTATCCAGGTGAACGACAACGGCTTCTCGCTTATCCCATTTGACCTTGGGACAGGTCTCACCGAGTGGCAACCCATCCCGCTGACCGATGCGCACATGAAGCTCATTATGGGACCACAAGGTGGGTACCATGTGCTCGGACGGATGCGATTCTCGACATTTTCGTCTGATGTTTCGCTGAGATTTCGGGTGATCTCGCTAGACGGAATGACTGTGTACAACAACCCCAACGACGTGATCCGACGACGTGATCGCCAGGGGTTGTTTAACAACGGAACTGGCTGGGAGTCCTCTTCTGCGGAGCTTGTGATCTTCACAGCAATTCGTTCGCCAGCAGAAGCCGCGGGTAAGACCGTGCGCTGGGAGGTGATCCTTGAAGACAACGCGACGGGTCAACGCGCATACGCCCAGCGGGTGGTGGTCGTCGACTGGCCCTAAGTACCGCCCGCCAGAAGTAAGGGGATGTTTGTGTGCGTCTTGAGAGGCGGTGCCGTAGGCGCTGAGGGCTTAGCCTCCTCTCAAGTGCCTTCGCAAGCTGGGGCATTGCAGCTGCGATGAGGACAAGCCTCCTCGCATGGTGCGCCGTCGAGGCGCCAACAACCAGATGAGTTGAAATACTCACCCGAAAGGAAGATGTCCCTTACGAAATTTGACCGAAACTGCCGCAGCGAACGCGGGTGACAACAATCTCAGTGCCGGGAAACCTGCAATAAGCGCACGCGAGATTGGCCACAAGGAATCTGCGGTGGAGAGCATCGGAAGAAGAGAACGACAGGCCGTAACATCAAGTGA
>JANNCG010001082.1:0-2223 GCA_031386385.1 Myxococcales bacterium | reverse complement strand
TTCACTTCAGGACAAGGCTCTGCACAATAAGAGTGCCAACGTGGTGCTGGGGTTTATCGGCGAGGGTGCTACTTCGCAGGGAGATTTTCACGAGACTCTCAACACCGCAGGGGTCTTAAAGCTGCCGTATGTTCTGGTCGTCGAGAACAACCAATACGCGTTTTCGACTGCAGTGAGTGAGCAGTATGCTTGCCGGTTTTTGGCCGACCGCGCACCTGGCTATGGGATCCACGGCGAGACAATTGACGGGACCGACCTCTTTGCCGTTCACGACGCGATCGACAGGGCCTTCGTACGCGCGCGTGACGGCCGAGGCGCGACGCTGATTGAGGCGATGCTGCCTCGGATGCGTGGTCACGCAGAGGGAGATGGCAGCTATGAGCTTATCCCAGCAGAGCTACGCCAGGCCTTTTTAGCGCAGGATCCGCTGCCAAAACTCGAAGCGACGCTGATTGAGAGAGGCGTCATTGATCAAGCACGAATCGACGCGGTGACCACGCTCGCGAGCGAGCTGGTTGAGCAAGCACTTGAGCGCGCATTGGGCGCCCCTGAGCCCGACGTATCGACCGCACGCCGCTCGATGTTCGCGCCCGGAGATGTCGCCGATCGCGCTGCAAAAAACGAACGCACGGATCTGGACTCAAGCAAGCTCTCGGGGTTGCCGAAAGAGGCAACGTTATGGACCGCCGATTTTGTCGCGAATCCCGCCAACACCGAGACAACGTACATCGATGCGATCCGTCGCGCGATGGGCGAAGAGATGCGGCGAGACTCCGCTGTGATGCTTATGGGGCAGGACATAGGCGAATTTGGCGGTGCATTTCGCAGCACCAAAGGGCTCTTTGAAGAGCACGGTCGGCTACGAGTTTTCAACACTCCGTTGATGGAGTCCGCAACGGTCGGGATGGCGCTCGGGCTTGCCCTCTGTGGCAGACGCTCAGTGATTGAGATGCAATTCGCGGACTTTGTGTCCTGTGGTTTCAATCAGATCGTGAACAATTTGGCCAAGACGTTTTATCGCTGGAGAGGCAAAGTCTCGACGGTCATTCGCTTGCCGTATGGCGGAGGTGTCGGAGCTGGCCCGTTTCACTCGCAGTCGCCGGAGGCGTGGTTTGCGCACGTTCCAGGGCTCGTGGTTGTGGCTCCGTCAACGGCAGCGGACGCGTATGGAATGCTCCGAAGTTGTATCCGAGAGGACAACCCCGTGCTCTTTCTTGAGCACCGGTTTTTGTACCGTCGCGAGAAAGATATGCTCCCAGAGGGAGACTCTTATCGCGTAGAGCTTGGCAAAGCCCGGGTGCTTCGCAAAGGGAGCATCACCGGAGTGACGGTGTTGACATGGGGGTGGTGCGTCGGAGAGGTTCTCGCGGCAGCAGAGACGGTGGCTGCGGAGGGGATCAGCGTTGAAGTGGTGGATCTGCGGACCCTGGTCCCATTGGACGAGGACACGGTGTACACCAGCGTGAAACACACAGGAAAAGTACTGATCGTTCACGAGGCCACCCTCACCGCTGGCTACGGCGCCGAGCTCGCCGCGCGCATCGCCGAGCACTGCTTTGAGCATCTGGACGGCCCCATACGACGGCTCGCGTACGCTGACCGCGCGGCTCCGTACAACAAGAAGCTTGAGGCGTCATTGCTTCCAGATCGGGCAAAAATCGTCGACGCACTGCGTAAACTCGCTCGCTATTAGGCCGCTTTACGTTGTCGCGTCGGCCTGAGAAATCGCGTAGGATTTGGAGCAGAACCTATGCTTACAAGACCCCGACGTCGTCACTCGAGCTTCTTCGCCATCGCCATCGGTGCGGTGACATTGCTAGGGGCCACAGCGGCGAGCGCGCAGGGGGTTAATTTTCCCTTTTGTCTTAACAACGCATGCACAGAGGGAATCGACACTTGGGGTTCCACTGTTTCGGCCGCCAGCACCGTAGGTGATTGGGCGCGGACAATTTGGCCTCGTGTGCACGGGCGTGGCTTCGAACAGTCTGGGATTTTCTACCACGCCGCGCTGCCCGCACGGGAGCCGATGGTGGGCGAGCTGGGTATTGGAGTCGTGCTGCCAAACGGTGGCAACCCCGGTGCAGATCCTTCGCTCCCCCTTGCGTTTGACATGCATCCGATCACACGAGATGTTCTTCGTGTCTCAGTGAATCGAGCGCCGGGATCCCCAAGCTTTATCGCAACGGCGGGCGGCCAACCTATACTCCTTTCGGGCTTCGTTTC
>JANNCG010001065.1:0-4037 GCA_031386385.1 Myxococcales bacterium | reverse complement strand
GCGGGCGCATTTGCGCAGCAGGGCAAGTTTGCTCCGCAGGGATGTGTCAGGTTAGTTGCATGGCGGGGCTGACAAATTGCAGCGGAAGTTGTCGTGACACGCAGTCCGACAACAACAACTGTGGCGCCTGCGGGCGCGCCTGCGCGGCGGGCAACGTGTGCACAGCAGGTGTGTGTACGGTGTCTTGCCAAGCGGGCTTGACGAACTGCAGCGGCGTTTGTGCAAACCTCGCCAACTCCAACGTCAACTGCGGCGCCTGCGGTCGCACTTGCGCAGCCGGACAAGTCTGCAACGCCGGCGCATGTGCAGTGTCCTGCGGGGCAGGTCTCACAAACTGTGTCGGGAGCTGCGTGGATCTCTCCAACAACCCCGCGAACTGCAACGCTTGTGGCGCCGTATGTCCAGCCCGGGCAAACGGAATTGCCGTCTGTGCGGCGAGCAACTGCAACTTCGTTTGCACTGCAGGCTTTCGGGACTGCAACGGCAACGCTGCCGACGGTTGCGAGCTGAACGTCACAAGTGATCGCAACAACTGCGGCGCGTGCGGCAACGCATGTCCGGCGTTTAATCAGTGTGTTGCGGGCGCGTGTGTTCCTGGCCCGGTGGGGATGTATAACGTCAACGCTGGGGCACCATGGGGCAACAATCCACCGACATTTACCTGCCAAGAAGCGTGTGCATCACTCTTCGGTGGCGTCGCCGCATCCTACCAATGCTCGACCTTGAACAACATGATCAACCGCATGGCGAACACCTCAATCTGGGGCGTTGGTGGATGCGCGGTTGTCGCAGACACGTTCAAGCGCAACGTGACGTACAACTGCGGAGCGGCGAACTGCTCACAGTCCGCCTACGTTCAAGACAACTGCAATGGCATCAACTATTGTTATCGATAGACCCCCCACGTCTGTAAGTGTGGGGTGATGATTTAGTCAGTCGGAGCGCGCGGGGTCTGTTAGTTTAGCGAGTCATTTGCGCGTTTTATTTGCTCTTTCACTCATGCTATTGGGCTGCGCCAGTCTCACCCGAGGTGGTGCATGCGTCCATGACGTGAGCGCGACGAGCGAGCCCGACGCGTCTGAATCGATAAGCCGAATGCAAGCTGCGATGCTTGCTCCAACGACGTGGTTTGTGGGTGCTAGCGGGCTAGCGGGTCTGTCTCGTGACGAGCACCGGTGGCTGGATTCAAGCGGGCATGGGACGCCGTTGATCGCGCGGTTGCATGGCCCCGACTTGCAGAGACAGAGCTTTGAAGCTGGGGGCAGCGCAGCGATGCATTTTTATGGTTCCGGTGGTGCACAGTATCTCGATGCCCCAAGCCCAGAGTGCTTTCGGCACTTGCACGACGCTGGCGGATCCACTGTGCTGATGATGATGGTTGTGCGGGGTGTGAGCGCGCGGCAAACTTTGCTCTCTTCCTACGGCCGCGATTCTCGCTCAGGCCCGGGAATTCTCTATCAGTATGACCCCGGCCGCCAGGCCGTTGAGCTGTCGTGGTCCGCTGGGGGACGTCTCTCAGGCGCGGGTGTGAGCTCAGAGAGAAGCGTGCCGTTGGGCCGTCCTTCGTTGTTAACAGTTCGAACCGATTCTGCACGACGGCGATGGGACGTGAGAGTCAACGGAGCCGCTCAGGGCGATGGACCGTGGGTCCAAGCATCGAGCAACGACAGTGCATATCCGCTTCGAATGGGCGCAACGGTCCCGGAGACGGTGGCCGCGATGGACGCAGACATCCTTGAATTTGTCACGTATTCACGCACGCTCAGCGACCTTGAGCTCGCGCAAGTAGAGCCGCTCATCTTGAGCCGCTACGACCCGATACCCACAACGCCAACCCGTGCCCCGTTGGTGCTAATGGCGAGAGAGCCTTTGCAAGGCACCGTGCGTGTCCTGCCCATCGGCGACTCCATCACCCTCGGAACGACCGGCGCCCTCACCCGCATCGGCGGTTGGCGTCACCGCGTCAATGAGCTGCGTGCGACGCTGCCGTTTGTCCTCGATTTTGTCGGGACGCAAGAGTACGGCGATTTTGCAGACAATCAACACGAGTCACGCTCTGGCTGGGTGATCGACAACCGTCTGGCCTCCGCACAACTTCGTGGGGCGACTGTGGGCTCAAGCAACCAAGGGACAGTCGAGGACACGCTCTCACAACTCAACCCGCCGCTCGCGGTGGACATCGTTGTGCTGATGCTTGGGATCAACTCGCTCACCGCCGGAGATGATCGCACGGTGCTCTCGCGCGACGCGCTGTCGGACTACCACCAACTCGTCCTCGAGATTCACGAGCGACGACCCGATGCGCGAGTGGTTGTGGTTCCACTCACGTTAACGACGGGAATAGAGCTGCGCGAGGTGCGGCGTCAAAACTTCAATCGTGGACTTGGTGCCGTCGTTCGATCCCTTCGCGCGTTGGGAGTTCCCCTCGCCATCGCAGACACCGAAGACTTGTTCGCTGCTGAGGATCTCGCCGACGGGCTGCACCCAAACGACAGCGGTTTTCAGAAGCTAGGGGACCGCATTTTACAGGCGATTCGCTTCGCAGCGGGCCACCCATAAACCCTTGCGACCCCGCGCTGTTAGCGTGGACACAGGCGTTTGCTCAGCGTCCCTTGCGGCGTGAACCCCATGTTGACAATGGAGGCAAATAGGCGACCCTTGGCAACATGACCACCGCCCCAACAAGTCACAATGTGTTGCTTAGCTTTGGTCCCCGAGCAACGGTCCAAAGAGACGTCTACCTTTTTCTTTTGCTCGCGTGCGTGTTTACGTGGAGCGTGGATATTCCCATGGCACTCGCTGCGATGCGGCGCACGCAACCGTCGGAGGCCGCGATGTCGCTCGGTGGTCTAGGGGCCCTTGGGCCGACGCTGGTTGCGCTCGCGTTGAGCTCACTCCGAGGTCAGCGGCGCGCGGTGTTCGGACAGTGGCGCACGGATCCACACTGGCTGTTAGTGGCACTGCTTACGGTCCCGGCAGCGCACCTCGTGGCGACAACGATTGAGGTCCTGCTCGGAGGACATCCGGCACAGTGGTTTTATCCGCCAGTGCGGCCAGAGCACTTTATGGCGTTGGTCTTCTTCTCAATTGGCGAAGAGTTTGGCTGGCGGGGGTATGCCTATCCACGACTGACGCAAGTAAACGGTCCGGTGATCGCGAACGTGGTGTTGGGCACGACGTGGGCTCTGTGGCATCTGGGCATGATGTGCACCGCAGAGGGTCCGCCGACCGTGGCAACAGTGCTGATTTGGGTGATTGAGCTGGTGTGTTCGAGCTTCGTGATCGCGTGGTTGTTTGAGAAGTCCAACCGAAGCATTCTCGTTGCGATATTGGTGCACATGGGAGCCCACTTGGACAACGTCTCACGTGCGCCAGAATCGGAGGTTCGGCTGCGTGTCCTGCGCGTTGTCGTCTTTGCAATTGCCGCAATTTTTGCCGGCCGAAGCTTGCATGCACGCCACTCGCAGAGCACAAACGCCGCAGCATAATTGCCGCATCGCCGGTGGGGTATGAGTGCTGTGTTACTTTAGCGTGCGTCATGACATTAAACACGGGATTTTTACTGTTTCCAAACCTGACACAGCTGGACTTCACAGGCCCACTGCAAGTGCTTCATCGGTTGCCAGACGCGTCAACTTGGATCATCGCGAGCTCCCTTGATCCGGTGCCCTCAGACTGTGGGCTGAGCATGCTCCCGACTACAACTTTCGAACGATGTCCGCAGTTGGATCTTTTGTGCATCCCCGGCGGCTTCGGCGTCCTTGAGGCCATGCAAGATCCTCAGATTCTCGCGTTTGTACGGCGACAAGCAAGCGGCGCTAAATATGTTACGAGTGTGTGCACTGGCGCGTTTGTTCTAGGCGCAGCGGGGCTGTTAGTGGGCAAGCGCGCGACCACCCATTGGGCGTACCACGACCTTCTCTCAATCGTTGGGGCGATCCCGGAGAGGGCGCGAGTCGTTCGTGACGGCAACACCATCACTGGAGGGGGCGTCACCGCCGGGATTGATTTTGCGCTCACGGTCGCCGCGATGGCCG
>JANNCG010001045.1:0-5452 GCA_031386385.1 Myxococcales bacterium | reverse complement strand
GAGCTGCGCGCTCAGTAGAGCTTGCAAACCGGTGAGCTCGTCGTGTTAATGTATCGCTTCAACAGTGGCTCCATTTCACGCCGCTGAGGTGGCTACATTTCACACCGCTGTGAGCAACTGTGAAGTCGTCGATGTCCATATCCATCGACCCTGTTAGGAGTCGAGCGAAATCACCGTGCTTCGGACCGAGCTGTGCGATGCGCTCGTCCCATCGAACACTGGCGGGCGCAGCGCTAAAACGAATGCTGGATATCTTTGCTGAGCGATGTGCCCCGTTCATCGGAGAACGGCCGCCGCTGCATTCGGAGCGGGAGTGCTCGCTTTACTCAAATACAACTCTTCAAATCGCTCCCAGAGATGCGCATCGGGGGCCCAACGCAGCATCGCACGCCGAACCGACTCCAACACTCCAGCCAGCGCGCGTCGACAGTCGTCAACGCTTGCGGTGATGCACGTTTCGCTCCCACTGTGACGAATCGTCACGGTCTCTCCTCGACGCAACAGCAGGAGAGACTCATCCCAGAAACCCGAAACTAACAAGGTCTGCGACGCTCCGGCCCCGAGCTGATTGACAACCGCCTTGATTCTGGCGACCGCAGGTTCGAGCGGAATAAATGGGGTTCCTAATCGAACGTGCGGTCCGGAGGCCCCTTGCCAGCACTCAAGAGCAAACAACGTGAGTTCAAAGTCATGGACTGTAAAGGGATCGCTAACATCGAACGAACGATGGTCAAAAAATGGCACCAAACAAAAGCCACCGCCACTTCCGTCCGATGGGTAGTCTTGAAGCTCAGTGAGCAACGATCGATAGTCAACTCGAAGCCGCTGAGCAAGGGCGCTATGAGAGCCAAATTGGTCGCTCACGCGCGCCAAGAGTTGCCTTGCAAAATCCGAGATTGCTTCGCGATGGTCGCTACGTGAACCCCAAATTTCTTGCTCTGAGAAGAGCCCCGAGAGCGTCACACGATCGCCCGTGGGGTGCGAGCGAGCAAGGAGCGTTGGGGCCTGACCGTCTCCGATCACGACGGTGTAGCCAGCGGCTCCAACTCGCTCAATTACCTCGATCAAGTAGATGGGTAGACTAAATACGCTCCCTCGACAACACGCCGAATCAAACTGAATCACGTTTGAACCCGAACGAAGTTCGATCGTTCCGGCGACAGCGCTCTCGACGGCAGCTGAATCTACCGACCCCGGCGAGCCAGTTAGCGAAGCTGGGAAAGCGCCAACAAAGCTGATTTTTATCCGAGAACAACTGCCGATCGCCATATCGTGCCAAAGCGATTCCGAAATGCGAATGACGTCGATCAAACGAAGCGTTTTGCCACGTAGAACGCACTGACTCTTTGTTGCAGATAAGCACGATGGTGCGTTGCACAAGAGCCAATTTCGATCAATCTCCCCTCCGAACCCCACAAGCGCAAAATCAGCCGCCCGAATCCATACTCACGACGTCTGCCGCAGCACCGGCATCGCCGCCATCACCCGCGCCGCCCTCTGTGTTCATCACGTCACGCGGTGGCGGATTGGGCACATCGGGGAGGGGGCATACCGTCAGCCGATTAAGCACCCACTGACGTCCGGGGTTGCAGGTGACTGAGAACTCAATCACCGCAGCTGCAGGCCGATCGCACGCGGGCGTACTGCATGTATCCAGGGGGCTTTCGCAGGTAAGACACGCGAGTCGCGGATCCATCGCGGTGGGGCGCTCGAGCGCAATAAAGTCTTGCAGCTCTAGGCACGAGACCTTTCCGTCTCGATTGCTGTCGATGTTCATCGCGGGGGCGGCGCACGAGGGGGCGTCAAGGTTGGGCACATCGGGGACAACAACATCGCCCCCCATCACGCCTGAGTCCATGGGTGTCCCGCCGCCACAAGCGGTCAGCACAAGCGACGAAAGTGCACAAATTGAAGTGAAAAGAATAGTTTGAATACGCATAGTCGTAGACCTCACACCGAGCCTATCACGACTCTCTGGATCTCTTACAAACTCTTGCGACCTTGGATCCCCTCCGACGAGCGCACTGCGCGTGCTCTCAGCCCGAGCCGCCGCAGCGCCAGGTGAACGCCATTGAGCGCAGCACGGGGGTCGCAACAGGCGAGCTGTTGGGCGTAAATGTCACCGTAATGCGAGCGAATCGACCGATATTCATCACGCCCGCCATGCGGAGCTTCTCTGCGATGTTGATGGGCGATGCATCTCTCGGTGCGATCCCCAACGTGATCGACGGAGCCATCGCGAGACCTGGGCGCGAGTCTGCGATTTGAATCGCGAAGGTGAGCGAGGTCCCCATGGGGGTGTCGGCGCTCCACACAAGCTCGCCGTAGGTTCCGCCCATGCAGGTCTCGTAGTCTTCTGAGTAGCGGCCCGTCCCGATCAACAAGCGACGAACGCCGCCGGTAAAGTCCGTGTACGTGTACACGCGGTTGGGGCCCGAGAAGCCTTGCCAGCGGTTCATCATGGGCTCATAACGTAGAAGCTGTCCGCCAGCTGCCGCACTTGCGACCCAAATGTTGCCCGCGCGGTCTGCACCGATGGCCGTTGGGTTCGCGTGCGGAATCGTCGGAGTAAGCGCGGTGACACTCGCCGCAGGGACGTCTCCGCCGGCGACAAATCCATCCGCGTTGAAGTACGCGACCTTCGTCGGCCCGGTCCAGTCCGCCGCCGTCGAGATCGGAACCCAAACCCGGTTCATCGGGTCCACGGTGATCCCAAGCCCCGAGGCTCCACCCGCAGGAATATGCGCGCTCAAATCCACGCGAGTCCACTGCGCCATCGCGGGGTCGTAGCCAATCACGTCCCGACATCCGCGACCTGAGAGCCAAATGCGACCACGAACGTCCGCAGTGATTCCATAGCTATAAGTGCACCCTCCGCGCATCCCGGCGGGCACGCGTACAGACGCGCCTGCGGTCCCCGCAACGGTATTAAACGGCGTGATCGCGTTGTACGCAGAGTGCTCCCACAGCGTCCCATCCGGAGTCACCGTCGCACCATATGTGCAACCACCGAAGGCCACGTGGCGAACGGTCTCGCCCGTTCGAGTGTTGAGCTGCCACACACCTCCGTTGTTATTCGCGTTGAGGTCACCGCACGCCCCCGCCCAAGGGGTGCCCTGCGGGTTCATCTCGTCGCCTTTATCAATCGCGATGGATCGAATGAGCACTCCGGGCGGACCCACGTTGCTGGTCCACAAGACGCACTCGTCTTGGCCATAGGGCTTCACATCCATCGGCCCGGTGCTGGTGTCGATCATCCCGTTCATGTTGCGATCGATACAGTCACGACGATCCGCCGCGATCTTAGTGACCGAGCCTTGCATCGCGAACCCGCGGCTCGCGACGAATGCATCCCCTGCTCCGTCGACAACAGTGCGCGAGGGCATGTTGCAGCCGTTCTCGTGACAGCAACGACCCACGCACTCGCCCGCCGGGAGTCCCACGCGATAGCGCCCGATCTCCGTCGCGGTCGTGGCGTCCCACTTGGACAACGTGCTCTCATTCGTGTTGGGAATCCACAGGTAATCTGTGTTGCGTGCCATCGCCCGCACCACCAGTCCACCCGCAGGCATATCGTACTCTACGCCCTGCCTACCCTCGTCGCTAAACGGTCGCCCTGCCCCACCCGAGCGGACGGAGCTGCAGCTTGTGTCTCGCACGCTCTGGCACGTTCTGCTCGCCACCACGCAGCGATCAAGACTGCACGGCTCGCCGTCATCACACTCTGAGTCCATCGTGCAAGCACGCGCCACCGCCCCGTCACCCACGTTTGGCACATCACCCACGATCGGGCCTCCCCCATCGGGACGCACCACAGCTCGACCATCCGTCGCAACATCTCGTGGGTTGCTCGGGTTCATCGGGTCCTCTTCACAGCCGAGCTGCACCGCAGCGAACATCAGAGCGGCGCCGACAGATCGCCATGACAGAAAGACGGTATTTTTCAACATAGGATGAGTGATAGTACCGCAAAAGCTTGTGGCTCAACAGGGGCGAAAACTCTGCTATGGTTGGCAGAGATTTCTCCCTGATGACACCTCGAGCACGATCTCGGCTTACAGTGATAGTCGCGCTCTCGCTAACTCCGGCCTGCCGCTCTGCCGCGACGCAGGTTGAGCTATTCGTGGACACCAACGCGCCGCTGGATCGAACAATGACCCTTCGGATTGTCGCGTTTCGGGGGGCTGTCCAACCAGAGCAGCTACCCGCTCGGCTCGGCACTCCGATGCTGGTGGACCACGTGTTTGTTCGCGGGGTTGAGCCAGGGCAGATCCAGTTGCCTGGGAGCTTCGGAGTGCCTTCTGCGGCGGCGGGCGACACGGGGCCCGTCACTGTGTGGGTTCGCGCAACGCTCGCCGCAAGCGCTCGGGGACCAGGGGTGTTCATCGATCGGGTGGCGCGGTTTTCGTTTGTGCGCAATGCCCGATCCGTGGGTCGCGTCTTTCTCTCATTGGCATGTGGAGATCGGGCCACCGGATGCGGCAGCGTCCGCGCAAACGAGTGCACCGTGAGCGTGCGATGTCGTGAGCAGGGGGCGACCTGCGGTGACACGGGCGACTGTGTTTCGCCTGATATTTCGCTCTCCGCTGGTGATGCAGGCGCATCGACAGATGGCTCTCAGGGAGTGGACGCTACAACGGGTCGTGTGGATGGCATGGCGATGGAAGACACCACGGTTTTAAGCGACACCGCAGTGGCAAGCGACACCGTGAGCGACAGCCCCGCCGTTGCCAACGACGCGATGAGTCCGCCGCCAAGCACTCAGCTGATCTCGCCGTTGAGTACGAGCACTGTGACGCAGAAGCGACCCACTGTGCGCTTTAGAGTGCCCGCCGACGCGATGAATACGAGCGTGCAATTTTGCAGAGATCGTTCGTGCACGATGATGATTGAGCGAGTCCCAGGGACAAGCTCCGCGCGCCCCACAGCGGACCTCCCAACGGGCTGGGTGTATTGGAATCTTACGTATACGCGAGACGTTGGTGGCATGCCCGTGATCACGGCAACGACGGCGTGGCAGTTTTGGGTTCCGGTGTTGAGCGCGACTACGGGGGTGGATCGCAGCTTTGGGACGCTGCCCGATTTTAACGGCGATGGCTTTTCGGATCTCGCCGCCGGTGCCCGCGATGCCACTATCCTAGGACTCAGCAATGCTGGACGGGTGGCAGTCTTTCATGGCGGGCCTGGTGGTATCTCCCCCTTGCCCACTGTCGATCTCTCTGCGCCCGTTCGCGGCGATCATTTTGGTACCAGTGTGCGTAGCGCCGGCGATGTGAACGGAGACGGCTACGCGGACCTGCTCATCGGCGCTCCCAACATTGGCGGTGGTTCGCCTGCGACGCCAAGCGGATCGGTGTATCTGTTCTTCGGAGGACCTAGCGGCCCTTCAGTCGCAAGCTTTCGCAGGCTCGTCGGAGTGTCCGGTGGTGAGTCCTTCGGGGTGATGGTCTCG
>JANNCG010001042.1:0-6341 GCA_031386385.1 Myxococcales bacterium | reverse complement strand
GCATTCGGAGCATCTCCCCGCGCCACGACAACATCCGTGCGGCCTCCTCCGCCATCGGGTGTAAGTCCTGGATCCTCGACATCGCAACTTGCTCCGAGGGCGGCACAGATCAAAGACACACTTACGTTAACGCGACTACGCATAGGATTAACTCTCCGGCAACCAGATCGAAAACCGACCTTGTTGACAATGGTCCCGCGAATTTGGGGATGGGGTCAACCCCTACGAAGTTTCACTGAGTGTTTGCGTCACGTGTTTCGCGCAGGTCACACGATCGTTGAGGAATTTTGCTGCACACGCACATGCACGTACAGTATTCAGCGGCAGATTTTGCTTACGCTGCGCGCGAGCGACATGACCGATGTGGCTACTTTGGCTTTTTAACTTTGTGCGCCAACCGCGCGAGCTGTGCTTTCAGCGTCTGCACTTGCGCCTCGAGCTTTTTGCGCTGTCGTTGCTCGGACTCTTCGCCTGAGAGAAAAAGCTCATCGCCCTGTGGTCCCGTTGCAAGACGAAGCAACCTTTCTTCGTCTTCGCCCACCACACGTAGCCAACAACAGAGCGCCTCGCTCTCAATTCGATCAGCGTTGGACCGCACGACTTTTGACCAACGTCCTGCGCTCGTGCGTCGCCACACTTGCCAACGCACGCGCGATTGCTCGTCACTTATGTCGCTCATCATGGGCGCTTCGGGATCGTACACGACCAACTCTCGGACGCCCGTATGTGCGTACGCTTTTGGTGTCTCGACGTAGTCTTTATTTTTGTTTTGGCTCACAATTTCGAGCGCAAACACTGGCGGTTTTTCAAGCTCCCAGAGCTTCCAGGACGGCGGTGTGCACTTGGGATCGACTCCCGCTATCACATACACATCCGGCGAGACACATTTGCCCGCGTCCCCTTCGACATAGTACCAAAACTGGTCCGCTCCGACGCGAAGTGTGCGGTGCGCTCGAAGAGGTTTGTATCGCTTGTCCTTCGCGTTAACCCCCTCCATCGCCTCCTGCAAAAACCGCTGTATCAACGGCCGCAAAAACTCGCCCATCAAGCGCTGCAATAAGTTCTCTGCCATGTCGTCCGTCTCGGGATAATAGACCGCCACAGGAGCCTTCTTCTTCGATGCAGCGCTGTTCATGTGGGCAGTTCAGCACATTGCAACTAACCCTGCAACTCGCACGCTCACGCGATCGCACACGCTTCGTAGACACTGAGTGTCCACGGCGTAGACACTAAAACGTCTACGGCGAAGACACTGGATGTCTACGAGCGACAGCCCACACGATCGCTCTTCATCGTTGGCTCACTAACGCTTACTCACACGCTTTGCTTTCGCCGCCACGCCCACCATGCTCGCTTGTGCCGCTTGCGGAGCGGCCACAGGTGCCACCAAATTCGCTGCACCCACACTCGCTGCCGCAGTGACCGCCGATGTTCGAACCTCTGGCTCAACCCGCAAAAAGCCACCCTCTAAAAAGCAAAACAACGAGTGCACGATCGCCTCTCGATCAACCACAAGCGTCGAGCGCGTGCTGGTGATCAAAATTTCTCTCAACGCCCCAATAGCAAACGTCGCATAAAGGTGTGGATCGCCCGCAGCCACAATCCCGCCTTTTTGCCCGTCGATCAAACTCTCGGTCAACAACGTGCGCACACCCGTGTCAAACTGGATGAGCTTCTCGTGAAAGTCCGGATCAAGCCCGGCGGCATGAGAGAGCAACAACTGCGTGGTCTCAGGCTCATCCATGAGCACTGCCACAATCGCCCGGATGTTATGTTTTACCTGCTCGTTCACGTTGGCCGCTACATCCACACGCAAAATCGCGCTCGCGATACGGGCGAACACAGCATCCACGAGCTCGACAAAGATTGACCGCTTGTCTTTGAAGTACAAATAGAAGGTGCCCTTGGCGACCCCCGCTTGTGTGGCGATGTCGTCTACCTTGGCATCGTGATACCCGTGGCTCGCAAAAACCTTTCGGGCCGCACGAAGCAAGTCGCTTCTTCTCTCAGCTTTATCCACTGCAGGACGCATAACGGACGCACTGTAACGGGTCTTACGCAGCGCGTTTGAACATTCTGTGCCGAGCTACTAAACAATCGCCCGAGGGGTTCTTTTGTTTGCCAGAGACGTGTGATACATCTCTGTGACTGACTCGTCAGTCAGTACTTTGTGGTCTCCATGACCACGGTGCCACGGCGAGTCTCTGGTGCGTGTCGACCAAAGCCAAGTTTCTGCTGAAAGAAGTGCTATCAAATCCATGAAGGTAAACGAGCGTAAAGAGCCAGTAGTCCTCGGTGTTGATGTCGGATCTACCACTGTAAAAGCAGTCGTTTTGGATCCCATCACGCAAGAGATTCTCTGGAGTGACTACCAGCGCCATCAGACCAAACAACCCGAGAAAGTGCACGAGCTGCTCAGTGAGATTGAGCTCTGCTTTCCAAACTCGCCAAAGGACCAGTGGCGTATCTTTTTGACCGGCTCGGGGGCTTCTCCGCTGTGCCCCCCTCTGGGAGCGAAGTTTGTTCAAGAAGTGAACGCAGTCACCCTCGCGGTCGAAAAAATGCACCCCGACGTGGGATCTGTGATCGAGTTGGGCGGCCAAGACGCGAAGATTATTATCTTCAAGACTGACCCTAAGACCGGCGACAAGACCGCCACACCGTCCATGAACGACAAGTGCGCCTCCGGGACTGGCGCCACCATCGACAAGTGCATGATCAAGGTGGGCCTTGAGCCTGAGATCGTTCGCACGATCCACTTCGATGACAGCAAGCTTCACCACGTCGCTGCAAAGTGCGGCGTGTTTGCTGAGACTGATATTGTGAATTTGGTCAAGAGCGGCATCCCGAGCAACGAGATCTTGTGCTCACTCGCAGACGCGATTGTTTTGCAAAACCTCTCGGTGCTCACCCGCGGCAGCACACTCAATCACAAAGTGATTTTGTTGGGCGGCCCCAACACGTACCTCCCGTTTTTGCAAGAGTGCTGGCGCAAGCGTATCCCTGAGACATGGGACGAGCGCGGCTATGATTATCCCAAAGACATTCCGATTGAAGAGCTGATCTTTATCCCTGAAAACGCACAGTACTACGCAGCATTTGGCGCGTGTGTGTACGGGCAAAAAGAAGAAGACGGCGTGGGCGCGTACGTTGGGCTCGATGGATTGATGGAGTACATGACCAACGGGCGTAAGGCTCGTTTGGGCGAGAGCGCAGGGCCTCCACTCGCGAAGAACTCAAGCGAGCTCGAAGAGTTTCGCGAGCTGTACACCATCCCGCGATTCACTCCACCGAAGCTCGCGCGGGGTGAGCACATCCGTGGCGTGATCGGTCTTGATGGTGGCTCAACAAGCTCAAAAGCGGTTGTGGTCAACGAAGAGGGCGAGATCGTTTGCAAAGCGTATCAGCTCTCGAAGGGCAACCCGATTCAGGACACCAAAGAGCTGCTCACGCAAATCCGCTCGTACATCCAAGACCAAGGCGCGACGCTTGAGGTGTTGGGATTTGGTGCAACTGGGTATGCGGCAGATGTGCTTCACGAGGCGCTGCGCGCAGACGTGAACATCGTTGAGACCGTGGCGCACATGATGTCGGCGGTGAAGTTTTTCGGTGACGTAGACGTGATCTGCGACATCGGTGGACAGGACATCAAAGTGCTGTTCATGAAAAACGGAGACATCGCGAACTTTCGGTTGAGCAACTCGTGCTCGGCCGGCAACGGGATGCTTCTTCAAGCGATGGCGGATCAGTTCGGACTGAAGGTCACCGACTATGCAGAGACAGCTTTCGGTGCCGAGCTTGCGCCGAAGTTTAGCTATGGCTGCGCTGTGTTTCTCGACACCGACCGCGTGAACTTTCAGAAAGAGGGCTTCTCGAAAGAAGAGCTCCTCGCTGGGCTCGCACAAGTGCTCCCGAAAAACGTGTGGCAGTATGTGGTGCAGATCCCACGCTTGGCATCCCTTGGACGCAAGTTCGTTTTGCAAGGCGGAACACAGTACAACCTCGCCGCAGTGAAGGCTCAAGTCGACTACATCAAAGAGCGCGTCCCGGGAGCAGAGGTGTTTGTTCACCCGCACACGGGCGAAGCCGGAGCACTTGGCGCAGCGTTTGAGACCCTTCGCGTTGTGAAGCGCAAGGGTCACTCGACCTTTGTCGGGATGGACGCAGCGATTGGTCTGACGTACTCAACGAAGAACGACGAAGAGACGGTGTGTCACTTCTGTCCCAATGAGTGCAAGCGCACCTTCATTGACACCCTTCGCCCAGACGGAACAACCGCGCGCTACATCTCAGGCTTCTCCTGCGAGAAGGGCACCGTTGAATCCGAAGCCGCAATGCTCGCGCTGGTGGCGGATCGCAAGAAGATCGCCAAGCAGTTTCCGAACCTGGTCGACTACGAGAGCAAGCGTGCCTATGCGCACTTCTTCACGCCTACACCCCTGCCCGTAGACGGCACGATGGTGAAGGACACCGAGCTGAAGAAGGGCTGGTTTGGTACCAAGCGTGTGCAGATCGAGCGTCCATTTGAGCGCGCGACCATGGCAACCCGCGAGAAGCTCCGACGCACACGCATCGGAATGCCTCGCGCAATGAACATGTACTCCACGGCTCCGTACTTTCGTACGTACTTCGAAGCCCTGGGAATCCCCAAGCAAAACGTGATCTTCAGTGACTACACCACCGAAGAGAACTGGGTTGAGGGCGGCAAGTACGGCTCGATTGATCCGTGCTTTCCATCCAAGGTGTGCCAAGCGCACATCCACAACTTGCTGTTCACGCAGCACTCAAAAGAGAAGCCACTTCACTACATCTTCTTTCCAATCTTGACGCACGTTCCGAGCTTTGGCGTGGGCGTGATGGACAACGCAAGCTGCCCCATTGTGGCGGGCGTGCCCGAAGTGATGAAGGCCGCGTTCACCAAAGAGATGGACTTCTTCGCAGCGCGTGGGATTGAGTATCTCGATCCAGGACTCACCTTTAGCGAGATGCACCTGACCGCACAGCGCATGTTTGAGACCTGGGGCAAGCGCCTCGGGATCACCCGTGACGAGAGCGACCATGCACACAAGCAAGGCGCCGCAGCGTTGGCTGAGTTTGATCGCGACCTGCAAGAGAAGGGTCGCGCGATCTTGGACACCGTTGAGTCCGAAAACCGCATCGCCATCTTGATGGTGGGCCGCCCGTACCACTCAGACCCCGGTCTGAACCACGGAATCCCTGAAGAATTTCAGGTCCTTGGATACCCCATTCTCTCGGTTCGAAGCATCCCACGCGACGATGCTTATCTCGCTCGGTACTTCACCGGCGAGCTCGCACGAGGCCAACACCCATTAGATATTAACGATGTGTGGCCAGAGAACTACAGCGCAAACTCCGCACAAAAAGTGTGGGCCGTGAAGTTTGCATCCCGCCATCCCAACGTCGCACTCTTGGATCTCTCGAGCTTCAAGTGTGGCCACGACGCACCCACCTACGGCATCGTGGACGCCATTGTCACCGCCGCAGGAATCCCCTACGCAGCCTTGCACGACATCGACGCGAACAAGCCCGGTGGTAGCATCAAGATTCGCGTCAAGACCTACGCGCACTCACTCAAGCTTCACGAAGAGGCCCTTGAAGACGGCGCTCGCAAGAAGGTTGAGTTGCTCGTTAGCGTTGAGACCAAGCGCCTTGAGCTTCTTGAGCGCAAGCGTGTCTCACTCGCATTGCGATCACAGCGCGACGTTGAGCTCGAAAAACAAATCGACGAGCTTGGCAAGCGGTTGAAGGCATACACGCCTCCAGAGCGTCCCCGAGAGCAACCAGCAGGGTTGATCCAGTTGAAGAAGAAAACATCCGACGGCAAAGTAGTCACAGTCGGCTCACAAGTTAATTCACAGTAGCTAAGACAACAGAAGGAATTTGCACATGGCAATCGATCCACAAGGTCTCAATACAAAGCGACACCTTCCGATGGTGAGCTCAAAGGTCCCGACGAAGCCGGTTGATGATGTCGAAGTCGACATTGAAGCAGAGCTTCGCGCTTTTGAAGAAGCAGAGCGTGAGCGAATTGGTGTGCGCAAAGAGCGCAAGCAATGGACCGACAACATGCTCAAGCCAAACATCACCAAAAAAGAGCGTGAAGAGATCACGCTCTTGGTGACCGGCTTGACCCAAGCGCAAGACTTTCTCGTCGAAGGCGCCCTCCGTGGTCTCGGCTATCGCGTCGAATGGATTGGAACCTCCAACCAAGAAGGCCTCCAAGCTGGCAAAGAGTTCGGTAACCGCGGTCAGTGCAACCCCACCTACTTCACCGTCGGCGGCCTGGTTAAGCACCTCATCGACCTTCGTGAAAAAGAAGG
>JANNCG010001023.1:0-2018 GCA_031386385.1 Myxococcales bacterium | reverse complement strand
CACCTGCGTAGGCGTTGCCTAGGGGAATCCGCGTCCCACCTCCAAGAAGCAGATAGCTGTTGCGCTGGACAAACACCTTGAGCCCACCGACGACCTCCCACGGAAGCGCATTGGGGTTTCCTATGCCATTGACGTACTGCTCTGCGTAGGTCTCAGCCACGAGCTCAATGGCTTGAATGGGGCGAACGCCCAACGCGAGCCCTGCGGTCAACGGTGAGCCAAAACGGGCTGCGTTGTTGGCGCCATCACTCGGAAGCAGCGAGCCGGTCCCCAAAATGTGGCGATATCCAACGTTGAGGTCCACCCGAAACTGTTGCACCGGCCGCCACTCAAAGAACAACTGCGGCCACAATGTGATCCCCGGATCGCCCGCGAAGGACGTCGAGCCGCTCATCGTCGGAAACCCCGCTTGAAATCCCAAGCCCAGTCCAAAGCGCGTCATTTCAGCGCGTAAAAACCGGACCTTTGCGTTAACGGCAAGCTCGCCCACACCTTGATAGCTCATGCTCATCGGCGGGGGCGAATAGCCGGCGATGCCCGTGCCGAGCGTCGAGCGTCCAGGACCGTCGACGAGATAAAACGGGATTTGCAGACCGAGAACGACCCAGTTGAACAGACCGATATCAGCGACCAGTGTTCCGCTGAACATGTTCTCGACGAGTGCGCGATCATTGCCGCCCATCCCGTTTGAGCCAATGCGCGCTTGGGCGCGACCGTAGTCCACGACGAGCCCAAAGGCGAAGTCTAGATGGCCGAGAATGTCCGTCCCATTGACGCTGAATTGTCCCTTCGAGTCCATCGCAGGACGAAACAGTCGAAGGTTATATCCTCCACCCTCCGTGATAGGCGGCATAGGCGTTTGAGCGCCCGCAAAGGAGGGAATCAACGTTGACGCGCTCAATGCGAGCGCTGCAAAAAAGCTCTTATGGGTCATCGCCCGGCCACCCTAACACACATCCCCAGACAATTTCGAGAACCCTACCCCGGACAAAACCGCAACGAGGTTATTGGTGCGTCGGCAGCCGTCGTGCACCCCGCGTTGCAGCGGGTGTTGCAGCGGTCGGCGTTGCAGCAGGTGGGGTCGCGGGCGGTGTTGTTGGTGGTGTTGCAGGGGTAGCGGGTGGTGTTGCAGGCGTCGCTGGGGTTGTTGCTCCAGCGGCTGGAGGCGTGCCACCTGTCAGGTTCGAGGTGTTTGTGCCTGCTCCTCGAATGGTGGAACGTCGGCGGGTATCGGCGTTACCAGGTGGGCCGAGGCGGGTTGGAACGTATTGATCTGGTGGGATCAGTGTCTGCGCACGACGACAGCCGGCGGTCGCGTTTGTGCGTCCATCCGTGACGCGAATAATTTTGAATAGCACGCGGCGGTTGAGCTCCCAGGCAGCGGCGTTGTGTGCACGATTTCGTGGGCAGTACTCACCATAGCCGGCCGCGACAAGACGGTCGGCAGCAATGCCGCGAGTGATAAGGGCTTGCATCACAGAGATCGCGCGGTCATTGGAGAGGCGCAAGTTGTGGTCGTCTGGAGCGCGCTCGTCAGTGTGTCCCTCGATGTGAATTTGAGTGAGGTTTGCGTTCTCACGAAGCAGGTTTACCATCTGCTCGACGATGGGAATACTGACGGGCCGGATCTCGGCGCTATCCGTTTCGAACTGGATTTGCTCACGCAAATTGATCGTAGTGCCCAAAATTTCGAGGGTACCCACGTCAGGGCAGCCGTCCTCGTCGTCAACACCGTTTTGGGTCTCGGGATCGTTGCGACAGTCGACTCCTTCAGCGCTGCGATCGGCCGCGTCCAAGATTCCGTCCTGATCGTTGTCAGGATCTGGACAGCCGTCGTCGTCTTGAAAGTTGTCCATGTCTTCTGGATCGTTTGGACAGTTGTCCAGCGTATCCAAAATGGTGTCGTTGTCGTTGTCGGGCTCAGGACAACCATCGGTGTCCTGAAACTGATCGCGATCTTCGGGGTCGTCGGGGCATGTATCACGTGTGTCGATCAGACCGTCGCCGTCACGGTCGGC
>JANNCG010001016.1:0-8444 GCA_031386385.1 Myxococcales bacterium | reverse complement strand
CCCTTTGGCTCAAAAAACGCGCGAAAGTCCCGAAATTTTGCAGGCATCCCACGATCTGATCGAAGCGGAGCGAAGATGGATGAGAGCATGGACGAAGTTCTAGGTCCTTCAACGCACTGCGTCAAGATGGGTCGCTAGCCTCATTTTCACAGCTTCGATGCGTGTGCGAGGGGCACGCCCCGAAAGCGAAGTTTAGGCCAGCGCACATTCCAAGCGAAAATTCTACTTGAAGGGTTGCCAATTGCTGCCGTCAGCGTACGATTGAGCTGTCCTGAGTCAAAAAATCAGTTGGTACTCAGTTTGCCCGCATTTCAGGACACGCGGCAAACTCTAGAGAGACGTGTCATGCAAGGTGAACGGGATCGACGATCGCGTACGGGCGGAAGGCCACGAACGCAGAGCTATCATGGCGAGATGATCACGGGCGTTAAGAAGCCGAAGCTTCGCGACGCGATTGAGAAGAAGACTTCTATCGAAGAACTATCGAAAGCCATTGAGAGCAAAAGCGAGCTTCCTCGTGTCGTGGTCGCACCTGCGGCCCCGAGCAAAGAACCCATTCCGACTGCGACCGACGATGTCGCAGGTGAGAGCAAACCAGTGCGACGTGTCGCTAAAAAATACTCCTTCGACGAGATGCTGCTTCGGCTGCTCAAAGCGCAGGGATCCCATGCCATTTCAGAGGCGGTGGACGCGTTTTTCTACGCGGGCTATGAGCTGCCGGACGATGAACAAGAGCCATGGCTTCAGCTGCTTGAGCACCGTGATGAAGAGCGGGTCCGTCTTGCGATGGCCACTCTGCGCAAGCTTATTGTCAGCAAAGGCGTGCAACATAAGCCCCTGCTCGCGCAACGACTTCGCCGCATCGAAGACAACGCAGAAGACGAAGCCACTCGCACCACAGCGCACGCGCTGAGCGACCTTCTGCACAGCTAGTTCGCCACGCCCAATTTGCTGCGAGTTCACCAACGAGTGAGCGCAAGCACCCCGAGCGAACCCAAAAACATTCCTGCGGACATACTCGCCGCGCGGACTGCGATCTCGCGCCCAGGAGATGCGATATAGCTTTCAGTTTGTGCTGGGTTGGGCACCAAGATCGCGCTCAACACCGCAACGGTGATCCCAAGCAGCGATCCTGCGACGACGTCACTCAAATAGTGCTTGTCCGCGACAATTCGAAGGGTCGCCCCCATGCTCGCTCCGGCCCCATAAAAACCACATGCCAAAGGCGAGCCGTAGATGCACCCCACGCTGGCGCTGACAAATCCCAGCGCCGAGTGCAACGACGGAAACGACGCGTTGCGATCACCGGCACACTCACGGGGCGGTGACGCTTGGTGACACCGAACCGTCAGTCCCATCATGGTCGCGTACGGCCGTTCGCGGGCGATAAAGTACTTTGCCGAAAAGCCGATTGCGGCGGTGAGCCCGTACGGAATGGCCACGCTCAGCCCGCTCCACAGCGACTGGCTCTGCTGCAAAGGGTCTGCAAATCGCCAGCTAAACGCGCTGCTCATGACGGGTGCTGCCATGATGGATCCGACCAGCACCCAGCTCACCACATCCGCGGCATCTCGGGCCTCAACGCTTGACGCCCGCAAGGTCAGCCGAACATCCGCGTCCCGTGCAATGGGACCGATCCACCGCGGGTCGCTCTGGGCGTGGGCCTGGCGAGTTTGAACCAACGCAGAGAGCGCGAGTATGAGAGTGGCCGATACAAGGCGTTTCACCTCGCGGGACGAGGCGCTTAACCGCTTGAACTCAACCAATGCGCGATGCGAACTCACGGCGCTCTCATGGCCGCAGCTGCCGCCGCCGTGGCCTCTGGTGTCCCAGGCTCAAACGGAATCTCACATTGCTCACGCGCCAACACCTCGATGTCCCGCGACACTCCATGGCGCACAAGATAGCGCGCGCGTCCTTGCAGGGCATCACACGGCTCAATCCAGCGAGAGCGCAACCGACGCATCGCTTGTGTCAGGCCAGGCATAGAGGGGTTGGTGGCCGCGTCGGGTCGAGCCGACACCGGTCCGTACGTATGGTCCAGGTCCATGTATGCTGCACGGGCCGCACGCGAACGAAGCAAGTGCAATCTAAAGCGCTCGTCTCCGGTCCACACAAGCTCTTCAGCGGCCGAAGGTGCGTCAGCGCGGGGGAGCAAAAACAGCAGCGGCCCCCCAAGCCCGATGCCTAACCGAGCGAAGAGCCAGGGAGCATCTCCGTTGGCAAATTGCAGATCAAACACGCTCTCTGGTGTGGCGATCGCGCTGCTGGTCACCGTCGTCGCGTTTGCCGCTCGGCGACCAAAATGAACCCGCGTATGTGTCCGAGAGAGAGCCGCGATGAGCACCGAGTGATCCGCGTTTTCGGTGACCTCAAGCGTCACAGGAGCACGCAACGATTGAAGCGTGGTGGGTGGGAGTGTCGGAGCGATCCTTGAGGGCTGTGGATCTCCCGATGCGGTCGCGGCGATCACGGGAAGCGCTGCGCCATTTTCAACAATTGCCACTGGCGGTTGAAGCTCTCCGCTCGGGACCCAAACAGCGCCCATTGTGCTGCGGTTTTCGTTTGAGATGGTCAGCGCGCGAAGGGTTGCACGTTGGGGAGCATCGCTGATGGACGCGATCAACGCGCCGTTGTGCACCGCGAGGACATCGCGCGCGACAGGGCTCTGCCGAGCAAACGCCCCGATGGTTCCGTCCGGGGTGATTATTGAGGTGTAGAGTGAGAGGGGGTCGCAGGTGATGGGCGCGCCGGGGTGCTCATGAAGCGGGCCTTGCTGAATCATAAACCGCGGGCGCGTCTCGATCAGCGCAGAGGGGTCCGTTGTACTCGCTGGGGCTTGAGGCAAATCCGAGCGCTCGCGGCAGTGCTCGCCAATCCACGCGACCCACACGCTCGGATTGATGTTCGTGCCTGAACCCGCAGGTGCACTAGCGGCTGTCCCTGTCGCGGTGTACACCCGAAGCGAATCGCCCACGGGGCCGGAGAATTGCGTCTCGCTGACCGCGCCGAGCAGGGCTCCCTGGGTATCAACGCGCGCCACGCGCACCGTACCTCGCACCTCGCCTTCACGGGTCTTTGCCCCTGTCCAAGCGAGCGTCCACCCCTGATTTGTCCTGAGAATTGCCACGCGAAATGCACGTGCGTTTTCGCCAAACACCGTCAGCGGCCGGCCCTGCAAGACACCCGCGTTGTCAACGCGCTGAAAGACAATATCTCCCGCCGTAAGCGAAGGCGTCCCAAGCGGGTTCGCGAGCGAGTCGTTGGCCGAGCGAGTCCCATCTTGGTGTCTAGCATGGCGGACTCGTTCGCTCTCATTGCGATGAGGCTTTGGTGCCACCCAAACCACGGCTCCACCTGCGGTGGCATCCCACTGCAGTGCGAGGGCGCTCGCGGCTGGGGCAAGCGTGCGATCGGGTTCAGTGCGCTCAAGGGCTCCCGCAGGGGTCATGCGAAAGGACGCGAGCCGAAGGGCGCCTCGCTCTCGCCCGGTCCCCGCTTGAAGGTAGCCGAGCAGCGCGCGGTCACCGCTTCGAGCCACCGAAAAAGCACGAACTTCGGCCAGCGCTTCCCCCGCTACGACCCGAGGAGGGCTGCCCACAGGGCGTCGCAGCGCCTCGGGCATGGGCTGGGCGTGCGCGGTGGCCGCATAGGCGATGGGCCAAAGCAACAGCGAAACGACAGGCCAACCTTTGAGTGGATGGCACTGCGTTCGGTTTATCCATTTGGACGGCTCCAAAACGCCGAGCACTATGCTACTGATTTGCGCGCAGAGCGAGACTGTTTTGGTTGTTCCCTGGCTTGAAACTGAACCCCCCTGGAGCGAGGCAGCACCGCAATCACTTTGCGCTGAGGCGGGTCTTTCTGTGGAGAGCATTCCGGTGCTTCGACTCCTTGAGCCCAACGCGTCCATTGCAGCGCTGATCGCGCTGAGGGCCGGGCGGTACGTTCCGCTGTTTGGCGAAGGGTTTTCGCACAGTGAAGTGCTACGCCCACTCGCAAACCTGGTGCGGACGTTAGGAGAGCGCTCGGACGTTCGCGGTCCCGATCACGCCCTGTCCTTGCTCGTTCACCCCAAGCTCGGGGTGCGGCCATTGGAAGTGCTCAGTCAGTCCATTGCGCAGCAAAAAACCACACCTGATGCCGCTTACGTGGCGCTTGCGTACGTCGGACTTTTGGGTGCGAGTGACACCACCCGCGAGATGATCGCGCGAACGTTTTTAAACTCGACTCACGACGGTGTCCGCAACGAGGCGCAGCTCGCTAACTCCGTTGGGGGAGGCGACTACTCGTCCTGGCGCGAGCACTACGGAACCATTTGCGCTCTCGACTCGACCGCAGCAAAAGTCGCACGAGCGTGGTTTGACTGGGTTCTGGGGCGCCGTTTTGCCGCGCTTGAGACGCTGAAGTATCTCAGCTCCGATCCAGAGCTTGATCAAGCGTCGCGGTGGTTGATTGAGAGCGCACATTTTGTGCACGGCGAAGAGTACTCACGCGATCGGCTCATCAGCGAGGCTGAGCGGGTGATGGCGCCTGTTCGAAAATGGCTTCCACGACTGTTTTTACTGACCGCACGCGATCTTGCAGAGGCCACTCGAACACCGATGGCACTGCGCTGGATGCACCTTCGCGCGGGCAGCGCGCGGGACCACGCGGCGGTCGCGATCAGAGCCTGGCTCAACGCCGCGAGCACACACCACGACGAGGACGACTTTGACAAGGCTGGACGGCTCAGCCCTGAGCCGACGCGAGCAGGCAAAGCTGCGATGGAGTCCCGAGCGCTCGCGGGTGAATTTTTGTTAGACTGGTTTGTCAGTGACCGTCCGGCGCGCGAAGAGGTCGATGCCTTTGCCCGCAGAGTCGTGCGCGTCTATCACCGCCTTCGTGGCGCACAGGCCTTCGCGTCGCTTGAAAAAACGCTGCGCACACAGAGCGCCGAGGGTGCTAATGGTGCGTTGATTTATCGCCAAATTCTCTGGGGAGATCCTTAGCCCGCCTATGCGAACGTCTTTTGGACCCATGATTGGGACACCCTTCGAGTACGGCGTGATCGGGCTCGAAGAAGCACGACTTACGTGGAACAAAGGCGCCGCCCCTGGGATCCTGTCTCGGGCCGCACGCGCCTTTGACGACGCTGTCAAAAACAACGCGAGCGACCCCGCAGCCGAGGTGGGCGCGGCTGTGGCCCGTGCACTCGCCGGCGATCTCGAAAATGGCGCGCGTCGCCTACGTGAGACGATCGCGAAGCATCCCGATCACGCTGGAGCCTATGTTGCTCTTGGGGTTGTTTTGCTACGTGAGACGGACCCTTTGGCGCACGCTGAAGAGGCCGCATGGGCGCTGTGCGCAGCGCGCGAACTGGCGCCGCAAGTGCTGTTTATTGAGCGCTATTTAGCCCTCGCCCTCTGCGCGACAGGCCACTTCATGAACGCCCTTCAGAGCGCGCGTGCCGCGTTAGCGATTGACAACGAAGACCTCGACGCAAAGCTCTGGACCGCGTTGCTTCGCTTGTATTATGGCGGAGACGTAAGCTCTGCCAGCGTGCTGATCGCGCTCGCTGAAGAGGCGGAGTTGCAGCTGCGTGCCCCGGTATTTTGGCTCGGCGCAGCTGCGGGTCACTACGCACGAGCGGAGTTTCATGAAGCCCGTATTGCACTTCGGCGGTCCATCGCACCATTGCGAGTAGGCCATGAGCCTGAGCGCCCCTACGTGGACGCCGCGCGACGGTGGCTGCGTGAGGTGCGTGGTTTCGGAGCGGGCGTTCCAATGGCGCCAGAGCGTTGGCTTCGTGATGTGAGTGGGCTGCAAAGCGACTATGTCCGCACGCGGGCTGCGCTGACGCAACTGCGCGATGCGGCTCAACGCGACCCAGAGCGCGCGGTAGCAGAGGGAGTGAGCGCCCTTGAGATCGACGCCGCCCTAAGTGAGATGGAAGCCCGTACCCGCAGAGGTATGCTCGACTGGGCCGCACGGTTGTTGCTACGCGGCTTCGCGGAGGCTTTTTTGCCCCTAAGCGCTTATCTTGAGCCCCCACCCTATGAAGCCCTCGCCGCGATGGGTCTCGTACTGCTCGATGGCTAAGATAGTTCCAAGCGGTGAGCTAAAGGTCGACGACCTCAATATCACCAACGCTGTGGCCTAAAAATCTCTCGGCCACTTCTGCGAATCGCTGCGGTCTATCGGTGACTTTGATCAGCAATTGTCCAGGCATTGCCTCAGTCCCAAGCAGCCCTCTTTCTTGAAGAAAGCCCGAGAGTTCAAGCGCTGTTGCCTCGGCACTGTCCACGACGCGTATCGCTTCGCCGAGCAGTTGCCTGGCGACAGACTCTATCGTGCCGCGGAGCATGGGGTAGTGTGTACAACCTAAAACTAATGTGTCGATCGAGTGACCAACCAGTTCGCGAAGATATCGCTCGATCACCAACGACGGGACCGTCCCCTCTAGCCAACCCTCTTCCACTAACGGAACTAGCAGCGGAGCGGCAACACTAAACACCTCGCTCGTCGCGGTGTGCGCCGCGACGGCGCGTGGATAGGCGCCGCTGGCCATCGTTCCTGCGGTGCCAATGACGCCGATTCGACCCGTCCGTGTTGCAGCGACAGCCGCCCTCGCCCCGGGCTCAATCACCCCCAACACCGGGACATCCATCTCCGCCCGAAGCACATCCAGCGCCACCGCGCTCACGGTGTTGCAGGCCACAACCAACGTCTTGATCGAGTGTTTTGTGAGCATTTTTGCACACGCTCGGGCATACCGAATAATCGTATCAGCCGACCGAGTCCCATACGGAACCCTCGCGGTGTCCCCCAAATACACGATGCTCTCATTGGGGCACTGCGCCCGAATAGCCCGCGCCACCGTGAGGCCCCCGAGTCCGGAATCAAACACCCCGATGGGCTGAGTAAGCGCGCTCGCTGTCGGTAAATTCTCGTACACAATGTCCCAAATATGCGTGCTCCATCGAACCAAACACAAGCTATTCATGCGCCAAAGGATCGTGCTATGGTCCGTGTCGAAGAGTCTATCATCCATGAGCCCTCCCATTGATCTTGAAAAAGTTGCCCGGCTTCGCAGACGCATCATCGCTACCGCGGTGATCTCTTCCGTGGCCGTCGGCTCTGCCTGCAAAAAACCAACGCCGGTGACACAAGAGCACACCGTCAACGAGCCGCCGGCGCCACCCACGCCCAACTCGCCAATGGTGCAAAACATTGCGCCTCCCCAGCAGACGGCAGCTCCGATCCTGGATGGCGATGGTGGTGTTAGCTCGCGTCACCAAGATCTCAACGAGTCCTCGCCGCGACCGGCACTCGCAGCGGACGGCGGTGAAGCGCAAGAGCTTAACGACTCACCTCCTCGCGCTCGTGAACAAGACCTCAACGAGACACCTCCGTCCCCGGCACGCGCTGCAGACGCTGGACAAGCGGTGAACTCCGCCGAGTCGCCACACGTACCAGGTCACCCGACTCCCAACACCCCCGCCCGTCCTCCGGTACGCCCTCCAGTTGCGCCTCGTCGCGTGATTGAACCCCCGGGCAACGGCTAAGTCTTTTTTTGCAGGATAAACACTGATGGATCGCGTCCCTCTTGGCACCGATGAAGCGCTGTTTCGCTCGATGCACCGAAGGTACGTCGATGGTGTTCATCCCACGCCTCCTTGGGACAAGCTTGACGTCAGCGCGCTGAAAGACAACGTTCGTGAAGACCTTCGCCGTGCGTGGAGCGCGCGTGTGGTGGCTGAGTACCGCTCGATGGTGGTCTTCTCAGAGATCATCGCTCGCATCCCCGAGGTCGGTCTGCCGCTTGAGGTCTCTTGCGCGACGTCACGTTTGCTACAGGACGAAGCCCGGCACACAGAGCTGTGCGCGCAGCTCGCAGAGCGCCTTGGTGGGACGCACGATGCAGTGCTCAACCGCCAGGATCTTCACCTCGCGGATGAGAGCTTAAAACCCTCGCTGTTTGTCGCGCGCTGGACCGTGTCGATGTTTTGCGTCGGCGAGTGCGCGAGTGTGGCGCTTTTGCAGGCCCTCGCGCGTGAGGCCAACGATCCCTGCGTGATTCGCATTCTCGATACGCTCTTGCGCGATGAGGTCCTGCACGATCGGATCGGGTGGGCGCTGGCGCGATTGGTTGTTCCGCAGCTGAGTGATGACGAGAAAGAGTGGCTGTCGGCGGATTTGGCCTTCACGCTCGCGCACTACGATCGCGCTAACGGTCGACGGATGCGCGCGGACGGTGCAGACCTTCCAGAAGATGTGCGCCGTCTTGACGGAGCTGCACAGTTTGGCCTGATCGACCCCAGCGCCTACGCTCGAGCTTGGTATCAACGTTTGGACTCAGTGATCCTGCCTGGGCTCAAAGATTTGGGACTCGCGTCGTATGAAGCTTGGACCCTTCGCACCGAAGCGAGTGAAGTCGCAGCGCGCGGTTAGCGCAGCGGTTT
>JANNCG010001010.1:0-3093 GCA_031386385.1 Myxococcales bacterium | reverse complement strand
GGCACCCGTGATCGAGTGGCCGTCTTCGACCTGTGTGACCTTTGCGATCCCGAAGTCCAATAACTTTGGATGAATAGTGCCAGCGCTGCCTTGCCACAAGTGAATGTTCTCTGGCTTCAGATCCCGGTGAATGATCCCTTTGGCGTGAATTGCAGCGACCGCCGAGAAGATCGGAATGAGGTAATCGAGGGTCGTCTCGATCGAAAACCTCCCCAGCTCTTTGAGACGCTCAGCGAGGCTTTGCCCTTCGAGATACTCCATGGCGATCCACGGAATCCCATCGAGGGCTCCCAACTCATCGACGTCCACGATATGCGGATGTCGCAGGCTCGCGGCGGCCTTTGCCTCGCGGATGAAGCGCTCGACAACTTTTGGACTGTTGGCCCAAGAGCGATGAAGAATCTTGAGCGCGACGCGCTTCTTGAGCGGCGACTTCACAGCTTCATAGACTGCTCCATACGCACCTTCGCCGAGCAGGCGCAGGACTTTGTACGGACCAAATTCACTACCCACCCCAAGCTCAGTCGGTGGTTTTGGTCTGTCATACTCAACAGTTTCGTTCATTTCGTTAGAGCTAATTGACAGGCCTCACGCCACGGGAGTGTAGACAACGCTGCGAAAAGATTGCAACGGGATAGTCTTCGAAGGTGTGAATCGAATGGCGGTTTGCCGCTCGCAGAAGTCAAGGGATGCAGATATCCTCAGCGCCAATCACGGGACTAAAATTGGCATTCACCATGACTCTTCGCGCACCGGCCTGGTTTCTCTCGGCACTCCTTCTCACTCCCATTTTGCATGCACAGACAACCCCGGTTGACGTCGAAGAAGCGCATCGCCAAGGGATGAGCCTTCGTGCACAACATCGCGATGCAGAGGCCCGCGTTTTGTTTGAAGATCTCTGGACTCGTACGCACGAACCTCGCGCACGTGCAAGGCAAGCGCTCGCAGAACACGCGCTTGGGATGGGCACTGAGACCGAGAGCCATCTGGTTGAGGCGCTTGCGTTTGAGAGTGATCCGTGGATTGTGCAAAACCGGCTGGTGCTTGAGCCGATTGTGGATGAAGCACGCGCACGACAAGGCATTTCTCTGCTCAATGTTGCATGTCCAACACCAGGAGCGTCCGTCTTTGTGCATGGTCGAGCCGCTGGTTCGGTCGGCACGCCGCTGCGGTTGCTTCCTGGGTCGACGACGTTTGAAGTGAGAGCGCCGGGCTTTGTTTCTGTCACTCGAACCGTCGTGATTGTTTCGGGCGCGACCGTCACTGAGACGGTGGCCCTCGAGCCAGAAGGAGCTGCTGTTGTAGCTCCACCATCAAACTCAAGCGGGCAGGTCCAGCGGACCGCACAAAGCACCACGCGATCGGTCGGGTCGCTTACGCCGACGCCTCCACCACCAAGCAACGCGATGCGAGTCGGCGGGTATATTGCTGGTGGATTGAGCGGAGTGGCGCTCACTCTAGGTTTTGTTGGCCTCTACCAGCAGCGAACCAACGCGGGTCGGTGGAATAACCAAGCGTCTGCGCCGGACGGATGCGGACTTGAAGGTGAGCAGCCCACCTCAACATGTCTGGGTTATCAGCGTGAGGCAAACCTCTGGGGCAACGTCGCGATGGGTGGCTTCGTTGCGGGGGGATTGCTCGGCGCAACGTCCGTGATTTTGCTCATCCTCGCCCCGTCCCGGCGAGAAGCTACTCCCCTCGCCAGGACGATTTGTGGCCCCGGTGTTGGACTGGCCAGTGTTCAGTGCGCAGGCGTGTTTTAGTCCCATATTTTGCGCTGCGAAATTGCAAGCTGCGCGAGCCTAGCCGCCCCCGTGCTTAGTACCGATCACGCATGGACCGAAGGACTGCAAACACCGACGCCAAGCTCTGCACATCCACCGTGGGATCTTGCGCCTTGGCGACCCTTTGCAAAGCGGGCTCGCCCACACGCAAAAATGGGTTGGTCCTTCGCTCTTCGCCCATCGCGCTGGGGACACCCGGCAGCCCTTTCGCGCGAAGTGCGCTCACCCGCTCGGCACGTTGTTGTGTCGCTGTGTGATCGGGGGTGAGCGAGAGAGCAAATTTGAGGTTTTTTTCAGTGTATTCGTGCCCAGGATACACCAGTGTCTCATCGGCGAGCACGCCCAGCACCGAGTGCAACGCGTCGGTCATCATGGCCGCGGTGCCCTCAAACAGTCGCCCGCATCCCGCAGTGAACAACGTGTCCCCGGTGAACACCATCGACTCGTTGACCACGTACGCGAGCGCGCCGGTTGTGTGCGCCGGAACATGAAGCGCGCGCACGCGAAGCTTGCCCACGGTGAACTCGTCGTTGTGCTTGAGCGCGTCGGTAATGTGCTCGATTCGATCGCGGTCGTTCTCTTGCGCGTACACTTTGCAGCCCGGCGAGAAGGCTCGAAGATCGTCGAGCCCGCCCACGTGATCGGGGTGGTGGTGTGTGCACAAGATCGCGTCGAGCTGTCGGCCGCTCGCAGGAGCCGCTTGTGTGCTGAGGACGCTCGCGATCGGAGCGCTCTCTGACGGGTCGATGAGCATGGTTGCGCCGGTGTCAGGACAACGCAAAAAGTATGCGTAGTTATCACTCAGGCACGGGATAATTGTGACGATTGACTGTAGGTCCATTCGAGAGCGCGATCATAGCACTCAAACCCGAGTCATGTACCTCGGACTTGCGAGTCACGTACCCCGATCTGCTTAACTTTGAAACGGTCCCAACGTTCAGCTGTCCGGACCGTGGACTCTGAACAATCGTCACATCACGAACTGTTCGAAACTGCTCATTTTCTGTCTGAGGACACACAAGAGACACACGAAATGTTGCGCATTCAAACTTGCAAAAGACCCTGTGATTTCGCTGATAGTTCTGCTATCGCTCGATTCGATTGAGCCCGTTTTCGCGAGTGCTTTGCAATTTGGTGTCGGGTCTCTTGACCGACGTGACGAAGCGTGAGCTAATCACTCTGCGGGTTACGTTTACACATTCTCACGACACCGGCGCATGATGTTCGAACGGGGACATCGGAAGTTCAATAGCATGTCAGAGTTATACACCTCAAGCCACATGCTGTCAGTCCGCAGCCGCGGTTTGCC
>JANNCG010001007.1:0-11758 GCA_031386385.1 Myxococcales bacterium | reverse complement strand
CATCAGTGCCGCTAGAGCATCTCCCACCAACCCCGAGGAATGACAATGACGAGGGGATTTCCTGAGCGCTATGCGCGAAGGCTGCTGCGCCGCTGTCTTGCTGCGGCGTAGGGTACACGGCGCCGCTGTCTTGCTGCGGCGCAGGGTACACGGCGCCGCTGTCTTGCTGCGGCGTAGGGTGCACGAGTTTTACATCTCGTGCATGATGGGCTCGCGCTTTTTGACAAAGCGCTCGATCAAGCCCCAAGCATCTGGATTGGCGTTGGTGATCGTGATGCCCAAGCCTGGCGAGGTCCCGTCGCTGGCGTTGCGAGCCCACTTCACTTCACCGCGGATATCGGCTGAAAGATTGCCCGGAAAAGCGAGAGACACCTCACACACTGTGCCCACGGGCAGCATGTGAAAGGTGGCTACAAACACACCGCCGTTGTTGCGAATGTCGCCAAAGAAGTCCGTGAAAAAGTTGGACTCTGAGTGCACATTCACTTCAGTCTCAAGCTTTGGCAGCCCCGTAGGTCCCATTGGAACGGTCGCCGCAGGTGGCGCGCGAAACACGCCAGAGGGAGACTTGTTTGGCCCACTACCTTTGAGCGAACCAGGAGACGGTGTCGCGTAGGGATTGGGCGCCTGGGCTTGAGGCTGCGGTTGTGCCGACGGAGGTGCCGCAAACGGCCCAGGTGTCGCAGATCGCTGCGGTTGAATCGGTGCGGCGATAGGCTGCGGTGGAGCTGCGGGCTGTTGCATCACAGGCGCTTGCTGCACTGGCTGCGCAAACGGTTGCTGTGCTGGTTGCGCAAATGGCTGCGCTTGCGGGGCAACTTGCGGAGCTGCTTGCGCGACGACGGCCGGCGCTGCTTGTGGCGCTGCTTGCGCTGCCTGAGCGTCTTTCAGTGCGTTAAAAATGGTGCGCAGCGTGTCAGCGATCGCTTGAGTCGCATCCGCGACACCGGGAAAATTTTGGTCTACACCCTGCATTTTCTCGAGTGTTTGCTGAAGTACGCCGCGCGCTTGAATAAACAAGTTGCTGTCGGGGTCTCCGCGCTCAAGCTTGAACAGAGGCCCAATGGCCCCCGCCAACCCTGAGACGATCTCAAGAATGTTTGAGGGAATGTTAGGATCTTGTTGAAGCGTCCCTAGTACGCCAGCAAGACGTTGGCGTGCGGTCGCGGCGGCCTGGGCCTGAGGAGTCGTGCTCATGAACGTTGTAAATCTGTCGCTAAGTCTCTCACGTTGCTGTGAAGCTCGCGTGTGAAAACGTATCGGGCTCTACCCTTTCCGGCATAGTCGGGGTCTTGAAAGGTTTTGAAGCCAAGAGCGTGGTGAAAATCAACACTTCCTTCGTTTCCGGTGGTGGTGATGGCCTTGAGGTTGCTGGCCCCGAGCGTCACAGCCCGAGCGGCAAACTCTTCGTACAGCGCTCGGGCGATCCCTTGGCGTCGGTACTCGGGGTCAATCCCAACGAGGTGAACGTAGGCGATCTTGCTGTTGGTGTCGCTCCGCGTGTCGCTGACAAATCCAAGCAAAAATCCTGTCATCACGCCATCGGCCTCTGCCACAAGCGCGTCCTGACCAAACTCATAGAAAAAGATGGGCTCAGGTTTGAGCGCCGAAGGGCCACCCCACCAAGCGTCCATGATTGAGACGATGGCGTCAAAGTCGGGTTTTGTTATCTTGCGAATCAGCATCGGGTTTAACGTCTGTTTTTAGAGTCTGTGTCTGGCGTGAAGGCTCAAACCGGCGGAGTGCTACGGGACTTAGGTCCGTCCGTCAACGACGACGAAGAAACACGGGATTGCTAATCGCCATCGGCATCAGCGCAGGGTCGCCAACTAACACAGGAATTCGCGTTGTCCCCCGCACCCGAAACAGCGCAAAGGGTTCTGTGGCGGCCACTTGGACCGTCGCGTCCACCGTCACTCGGTCGGCCAGTCGCGTCACTCGCGCGTTTGCGATCGGCTCAATGGTCCCGTTTGGGAGAATCCTCTCAAGGATGTCCGCTGGGGCCCATGCGACAGATTCGCTGTGAATTTGCAGGCGCAAACCGTTGGGCGCCACGCTGATCGTGTCTCCCATCACGCTCTCTCGCCCATTGAGCGAGACCATGAGCAGCGGACCATCGGTCATGAGCGCGTCACGTGTTTGTGTGATCGCTAGGAGTGCGGAGGGTGCCAACGAAGCGATGTCTGTCTGCGTTCGAGCCCGTTGAAAGCAAGTCCGAGGATAGCCGACCTCTTGCTGCACGATCATGTGCGAGTCGCTGTTGGCCATCCCCGTGATTCGCGCCCCATTGCGCAAAAGCGATAGCCAGTCGCGAAGAACCGCGTCGGCTTGGGGTTGGTAGCGGCCGTTCCAAATTTCGAGAGCGTCAAACGCCGTTGAAAATCCCGCAGTTGTTGCTCGCCCGGTCTGCGCATCAAGACCAAACACGTCAAACATCCCCGTGGGAGCCCCCGCGCGTGGGTGGTTTAACTGAATGGCCACGCTCGCGTGTTGGGTGGTGCTCGCTTGCCTGATTCGCTGCACAAGAGCCTCAGGCGTGAGCTCAAACAAATCGACCGCGTTGCCGATGATGGTACGTGTGGCCGGATCGGTGCCGTAGATGTTCCAGTGGCCTGTGGGATGGACTGCGATGTCGGTGCTTAGCTCGTTGCCGAGCATCACGGTGAGCCAACGGTCTAAGTGCTGCTCAATCACAGCCCCGCGAAGGTCTGTCGTGACGTTGTGATCTGTCCCCGCGAGCACAGAAAGTCCCTCCGCCGCAGCGGCCAGTACGCGATCACTCAGCGACACTGGAGAGTCCAGCGACGGGGCTTGATGGCTGTGAAAATCCCCACAAAACCAGTTATTATTCGGATCTAATACACGCGTGATGGCCAATGTTGTCGTGGTGGTCGCGCCCTCGGTCACAGTCACAGTGGTCTCTGGAAGCGAGTACATCCCACCCCGCGTGGCGCGCACTCGATACGTCCCCGCCGACAGTGGAACCGTCCTCGCCACCATCGGACTGATCAACACACTGTTGCGCGCGCCGTCACCACGTCCCACGGGTCCAAGCATGGGGTCCACCGTGGGAGCAACGCCCTCAATCAACACTCGCGCAGGGACCGGATGACCTCCCTCAGTGACCACAATCTCTAACCGCGATTCAACGCCGATTTGCACATCGAGCACGGGCGACTCTGCGCGTTGTCCGTCGAGGACTATTTCTGTGGGTCCCATGGCACGCACCGCACGGCCATTCGCTGTTACCTCTACGCGGTATGTTCCGGCCTCGGGGGCGCGCAAGATGGCCAGCCCGTCGGAGCCGGTGGCGTTAATCCACCAGGGGGTTCCATCGGGTTTAAGCAATATGGCGCGGACGCCTGAGACGGGGTTTTGCTGTGTATCTCGCGCTCGAACACGCAGCCCAATCGCGGGTCCACGCTGCTGATACGACGCACACCGAAGCGCTTCTCCGACGGCATTCGCTGGCCCGACCCCAATCTGTCGGTGGTACGTGACGCTCTCGTTGGGCGCGAGAGTCACGCGCCGCTGCATTGGGTTGCTCCAGGCCCCCCCGTTGGGGCCAAACAGCTCTTCGCTGTCGTCCGCGACGATCGCATAAGCTGAATGCCGTCCCACACCCGCAATCCAAGGGAGCCGCTTTTCGCCACGCAAAGCAAAGCCCACACCGGGCCCCCAGTGCTCAGCCCCCGCCCACTGAATCGCATCACCGAGCCCCACTTCGGTGGCCGTGGTCCCTGTGTTGTGCAGCGTCGTCTCAAGATCGATCGCGCACAAGCCTGGGTGCAAAATATACTTTGTCTCACCCATCAGCCCGGGAGTTCGTGGGTCTTCACCTTGCACAACGACCTGCGCGCTGCCGTCGGGATTTTGCGTCCCCGTGGCGGCAGTGTATCGCAATTGACGTGGAAAATTGCCGAGAAAATTAAACACCTGCCCCAACTCATCGAGCGCCCCTCGGCTCTGCCTGGACATATCAACAAGCTGTCCACCAGACAGTGAAAACCCACCGCCACCCGTCAAGACATCATCGATCACGACACGAATGATCTCGTTGTCCAGGACCCAGTCGCCGACCTTACCCACGGCATTGGGACCCGTACAGAGATCCGCAGCGGACTGAGCGCGACGCACCGAGGCGGCCGCAGAGGCAGGCAGATCCAGGTGCTCTTCAAGGTCACTCACTTGCACCGGAAGCAACGGTGGGGGCGGGCTTGGGATGGGGTGCCCTGGTGGTGGCGACTGACGAATATGTGACGTGCTCACAATGGTCATGGTGTGCTGCTGGCAGCTCAACAAGCCCGCGCTCAACGTCACCAGCAGTCCGGACGAACCGCGCAATGTACGAAAAAAACCAGTCATTTTAGCTTCTTCTTAGCCTTGCTTGCAGGCTTATCGATTCCCCGCTCGATCCTGAGCTTGCGGCACCATGCGTCGCCAGGTTTGACTCGGCGGCATCCTCCAGGACGAAACTCATAAATCGTACACGTCACTTTTTCGCCCACGCGACCCACAAGCCCAAGACACCGCTGGTTTGCCCCCACGAGCTTCATGTGAATCTCGCCCTTTTCGTTGGTAAACGTGTGGGACTCGAGCAGCTCGGGCTCTTTGCGAATACGGTCACGTGGCTCAACCTCCACGTACTCTTTGTAGTTTTCTTCGCGGTTTTGGTTGGGGTTGCAGCAGCATGCACCACACGTCATGCAGTCGTAGTCAGTGGATGCCATAGAGTGATCGCTTCAACTTAGAGTTTGTACGCGCTCAATGCGCGCTTGTCAGCAAGCAGATACGAGTACGGGACTACACTGGCAGGGAGTCGCTGTGGTTTGCAAACGTGGTGACACACGGAGAGCCCGGAGCGAAGAGGTAGTCGGTCACGCGGTGGTCATCGAGGGCGGTGATGGTGGAAGAGCGGGTTCCATAAAACGGGGTATGGATGCAGAGGGCTTGCAGCTCGTGAGCAAGCTCAGTGGGCAGAGGGCTGTGAGGGTCATCAAGCAGCTCGTGCGTTGGAGGGCGCTCGTGAGTGCCGAGGGCGGTCTGGAGGGTTCGCTCAAATTCGACCCACGGTTGCGCGAGAAAGGGCTCAATTTTGCCTGCCAAAACCTTCGCTTTCGGAAACTTAGGTGACAGCAAGTGGTCGTTTGTGAGAATGTGAAGACCCGGCTTGAGCCAATGAATTTGCAGTCCGTTGTGCCTGGCGTACACCACAAACAAGCGCTCTCCGTCGCCGATGGCGAGGTTAAACTCTGGATATTCACTAGGATTTAGCGCGTTGACAAGCTCTTCAATCGCGTCGAGCGAGGTGCACTCAAGCGCGTTGAGCACGATTTCTCCACGGGATCGCACGTTGGCAGGCGGCGCGAGAGCAGAGCGTTGATTGGTGAGGCCGACGAAGATTCCGTCTTTGTTGACCCCCATCCAGCTGCCTCCCTTGATGTCGCGACCCCCAAAAATCCGGCCTTGCTGGTCCAAAATGAGTGGGCCGGTCCATTCGCGTGCGTAAAACTCGTCGCGGTTCGCGGCGACAACAAGTGACCGATCAGCGCGAATTTGATGCAACAATGCGATTGTACACACAGGACCTGGGATTATGGGGGCTCTGAGGGAACCAGCCAAGCTTTCAAGTTGTCTCGCGGTCTGCTTGCAAGCAAGGGCGGTGCCGTTTATAAGGCGCCACCCTTTTCTGGGCGTCTTTTCACAATTTGAGACAAAGCTGCCCAAAACAAACATGCGATCGATGAGATCGCGGAGGTTAAGTGATTTCGATGGAGAGTTTGCTCGGGCTGCTAGCGCAGTCCCAACACAGTGGAGGCGGCGAGGCCAATCTCGTTCTCCCCAACTTGCACACCGACACCGTGCGTTTTGCCGGTGGACTCAACGCAGCAACGTTGCTGAGTTTCGGCTTGGTCGTGTGTCTCGCGGGTATGGCGTTTGGGTTGTATTTTTACAACCAACTTCGCAACATGCCCGTGCACAAGTCCATGCGCGACATCTCAGAGCTGATCTATGAGACGTGCAAAACGTACTTGATCACCCAGGGAAAGTTCATTCTTTTTCTTGAGCTCTTCATCGGCGTTGTCATGATCGCCTACTTCAAGTTTATCCAAAACATGGAGTGGTCGCGCGTTTTGATCATCCTGCTGTTCTCTCTGTTAGGGATCGCGGGGAGCTTCATCGTCGCGTGGTTTGGTATTCGCGTGAACACCTTTGCAAACAGCCGGACGGCGTTTGCGAGCTTGGGCGGCAAGCCTTTTCCTGTGTACGCGATTCCGCTTAAGGCCGGAATGAGCATCGGGACGCTGCTGATCTCGGTTGAGCTCTTCATGATGCTCATGATTTTGCTGTTCGTTCCGCGAGAGTACGCGGGCCAGTGCTTCATCGGTTTTGCGATCGGTGAGTCCTTGGGCGCGAGCGCGCTTCGTATCGCTGGAGGCATCTTTACCAAGATCGCTGACATCGGCTCGGACCTGATGAAGATCGTGTTCAACATCAAAGAAGACGACGCGCGCAACCCTGGCGTGATCGCTGACTGCACCGGTGACAATGCTGGCGACAGCGTTGGACCTACGGCGGACGGCTTTGAGACCTACGGCGTAACGGGCGTTGCGTTGATCACCTTCATCACCCTCGCGGTCGATGACAGCACCGTGCAAATCCAGCTTTTGGTGTGGCTTTTTGCAATGCGTATCTTGATGGTGCTCACCAGCATCGTCTCGTACCTGGTCAACGAGATGATCCAAAAGGGTCGCTACGCAAGCGCCACGAAGATGAACTTCGAGTCCCCCCTTACCTGGTTGGTATGGATGACCTCGATCGTCTCGATCGTCGTGACCTACGTTGCTTCGTACTTGTTGGTCCCAACACTGGGTGGCAACACCTCGCTTTGGTGGCAGCTGTCCACCATCATCACCTGCGGGACGCTCGCTGGAGCGGTCATTCCTGAAGTGATCAAGGTGTTTACCTCGACAGAGTCCGCACACGTTCGTGAGGTTGTCACCGCTTCGAAAGAAGGCGGCGCTTCACTCAACGTCCTCGCCGGTTTGACCGCTGGAAACTTCAGCGCCTACTGGATGGGAATGGTCTTTGTAGGCCTCATGGGCGCTGCATACTTGGTCAGCGGAATGGCTCTTCGCGAGCTGATTCCACTGGCAGACGGCGCTGCCGCAGCGGTGTTTGCTTTCGGTCTCGTAGCGTTCGGCTTCTTGGGGATGGGTCCTGTGACCATCGCTGTGGACTCGTACGGTCCAGTGACCGACAACGCCCAGAGCGTGTACGAGCTGTCACTCATTGAGGTCATCCCTGACATCAAAGCCGAGATCAAAAAAGACTTCGGATTTGAGCCAGACTTCGAGCGTGGCAAAGAGTACCTCGAAGAGAACGACGGCGCAGGCAACACCTTCAAAGCCACTGCAAAGCCCGTGCTTATCGGGACCGCAGTGGTGGGTGCGACCACCATGATCTTCTCAATTATTTTGGAGATCACCGACCGTCTCGCGACAGAGAACCTTCGTTTTCTCGCGCTCACGAACCCTCCATTCTTGCTCGGAATGATCACCGGCGGCGCCATGATCTATTGGTTCTCTGGTGCTTCGACCCAGGCGGTCTCTACTGGTGCGTACCGCGCAGTGGAGTTCATCAAGGCAAACATCAAGCTGGATACCGACAAGCCAGCAAGCATTGAAGACAGCAAGAAGGTCGTCGAGATCTGCACCCTCTACGCTCAGCGCGGGATGGTGAACATCTTCTTCGCAGTGTTCTGCAGCACGCTGGCGTTTGCCTTCGTCGATCCGTTTTTCTTCATTGGGTATCTGATCTCGATCGCATTGTTTGGTCTGTACCAAGCGCTCTTTATGGCTAACGCCGGCGGCGCATGGGACAACGCAAAGAAGGTCGTTGAGGTTGAGCTCAAGGCAAAGAACACCCCCCTCCACGCAGCATGTGTGGTGGGCGACACCGTAGGTGACCCATTCAAGGACACCTCCAGCGTCGCGATGAACCCAGTGATTAAGTTCACGACCTTGTTTGGTATGCTCGCAGCAGGCTTGGGTCACCAGCTTGCTAAGACCGCAGACGGCAAGAACCTCTCACACATCCTCGCAGCGGTGTTCTTCGCCGCTTCCGTGGTGTTTGTGTGGCGTTCGTTCTACCGCATGCGCATCAAGACCGACGAAGGTCACGACAAGGCAAGCACCAGCGGGCCATATCGTGAAGAAGCTAAGCCCGCCGCTGAGGCAGCAGCTCCTTCAGCTTCGGCGTAGTTGAGTGAAGGGTGGGGGGTCAGTGATTTTGCCTTCGCAATGAGTCGATGGCGTATCACTCAAGGGTCAGTCGAGTAGCGCGCGAACCGCAGACCCAGCCCTTGCGCTCGCAATACGCGCGATCCATCGCTCGAGTTGCTCAGCGCTGGTGCATGACGCGATCGTTTGCGCTTCATCCTCTGTGGCGACAAGCTCGCGAAGGCGCAGCAGAGCCATCACCGTCTCTCTCAGTCCAGCCAGCTTGCCCTCGATCAAGCCCTCAATCCGGCCCTCGATTCGGCCCTCAATCCGGCCCTCAATCCGGCCTGCTGTGAGTCCTTGCCCTTCTGCAAACTCGATCTGTCCACGAGCGGTCATCTCGGCCATGCGATAGCGGTCGTACGCTTCCCACTCGTGTTCGGTAAAGCTTGAGACCTTCGCGACTTCAAGGGCTGCCATGGTCGCCTCGCCATGCAACAGCGTGGGCTCTGCCTTGAGCGTCGCGGCGTGGCGAAAGACGTAAGCCCACTCTTCAACGGGCGTTGACGGCACCGCGCTCAACGCAAACTTGGGCAGCTCAACAAACACATACTGCACCTGCGACAAACCCTCGCGCCCGTTGCTTGTCTCGCGCATCCTCCACCTCGACACCAACGGAACCTTCGGCTCTCCCTCTTTGTCTGGCCACAGCTCAAAGTTGCAGATCGACACGGCATACACGTCGTGCAACTCGCCATACTTGTTGCCGACATCAAGCTGATTCACGTACGCCTTGCTTGCGTTGTACACTACTCGCTTCTCGAAGTGCGAGACGTTAAGCACCTGCATTTCGACTACGAAAATGCTGCCTGATTCGTCTTCGCATTTCACATCCACGACGGTGGATTTCATCTCTTCGATGATGGGCCGCTGCTCTTCGCGAAGAAAACTGAGGGCCTTAATTCGTGCCGTCCCGTCACGCGCAAGCAGGTCGTTGAGTAGTGCAATAAGCAATGGCTTATGCGCTTCGGTGCCGAAGATTCGTTTGAAGACGAAGTCCGTTTTGGGATCTGCGTACAGGGGTCGCATGGCGTTTGGAGATGGGGGTGTGGTGTTGCTCATTGTATTGTGTGATCACGACGGTGGCCATGGGGTAGTAGGGCTTGTAAGTAAGGCGTTTGGTCTGGTGGCCCGCTGCGACGCGAGAGCGTTTGCAAACGTCGGTCCATCAACAGCGGGCGTGAGGCGATTCACTTAACGAGGAAAAGTCCGGCGTTTTTGCTGCGCGCTGGAAGGCACCCCTGGCGGCCTAACTGAAAACCACCATGGCGTGCCATGGCGGTTTCGCAAAACCGCCACCCCCAGAACTGTGGTGCCGGCAAACCACACACGTCTTTCGTTGTCCCTTCAGCTTCAGCCTAACTGACCGCCCCCGACGCTCACACTTATCGCTGCGGCTCTGGCGCTGCCGGAATGCGAACATCCCGATCGCCATTCACATCAACGTACACTGGCGAGGTAAATCCCAGGGCGCGCGCGTGTGCGTAGTGCGGGAGCACATGCGGGATGGGCGCCTCTGCGCTCGCCCACGCGATCAACAAAGCGTCCCGCGTAACGGGCACACTCGCACGATACTCAAAGCGCACACCATCGCGCGCAGGAGTGGTCACCGCAGCGCTAAAGATCACCTGATCGTCCTGCCAAAGCTCAACGTGATCCACCGGAATCCAACTTGGCGCGCTCACTCTCAACAGCACCGACACCCGGCCGTGCGACGGAAAAGCAAACTCTCCCGGCCCCACGCCCTGCACGGTGAGCTCAACCAACGGCCCCGACGACACCACCGTCTGTCCTCGGCGTACAGCCTCCATCACGCGTGTGGTGCGGGTGTTAAACGGCTCTGGCGGGACATGCACATACGTCCTTGGCCAGCCAGCTTCTTGAAGCACCAGATGGTGCGAATCACTGTTGCCAGTGGCCGCAACTCGCACTCCGCGACGAGCAAGCCCGACCACATCACGCAACGCCTCACGCACTCGCTCGGGCTCTTCGATGTACATCCCGTTAAACACCTCGAGCGCGTCAAACACCTGAGAAAACCCAGGTCCAGCTTGTCCGTTGCTCGCGTTAAACGATGTTAAATCAAAGTACCCAATGTTCGGCGCCATGCGCGCGTGGTTGACCTGCAGGACGCTCACGCCCGCACGACGTGCCCCGTCGAAGATCTCTTGCGCCGTGAGGTCGTGGTACGGGAGCGCCGCTTCGTGACCCAGCCCCCGCCCAATGATCGGAAACGCGTTGAAGTGCCCAAGCAATGGTTTTGTCGTGGTGATCTCGTCGCCCACAAGGGTCGCGAGCTGCTGCCCAAGTCCGAGCGCAGACACTGTGGGAGCAAAGTCCGTGATGGCGTTGTGATCGGTGGCCACGGCGAGCGAGATTCCCTCGCAGACTAACGAAGCGACACGCTCTGAGAGGGTCACGCGTGAGTCTGGCGATGGCGCGCTGTGCAGGTGAAAATCAGCCGGAGTGTATGCAGAGATATCCACCGCAGGGCTGAGCGAGTCTTGCACGTCAACGACCATTCCGTTGCTCACGGTCACGTCTCGCACTGAGATAGAGTGCGCGGGTCCGTGTGCGGCGATCACTTGGTAGCTACCGGGACGCACTGGAATCTCTGCCCAGCCATCGAGTAAGTACAGTGTGTTCTCCGCGGCGAATCGACGAGGCGAGCTGCGTGGGGTTGGGTTGGGAGTCCCGCCGGTTCCGTTAATGATGACGTGGACGGGAAGGGCGGCGCGGGTTGCGTCGCTGTATCGCACGCGGAGGACACCCACGGGCGCGTCCGTCACAGTGATCGTTCGGCCATCAAGCGGAGCGCTGGCGACCGTTAACCCCACCATGTTGCGAACATCCATGGCGCTTGCGAAGTTGCTCGGCAACCGCAAGACGCGCTCGCGCTGAGGAGTGAGAACCTCCGCCACTATGTTGCTCTGTGCGTCGCGAAATATGAGTGATCCGCCGCGTGGATCTTGAAAGCGAACCGTCTCAGTGCGTGGCGCAGACGGTGTTGCTACGGTGTTTGATCCACGATGAGCGACGGTGGCAAGCGCGTCTAGCAGATCTCCGCGGACGACGTTGAGCGTGCGCTCGACAGAGGTGCCCTCCCACAGAATTTTAGACTCAGCCCGAAAGACCTCTGCGGCGATGCGAATGACTTTGCGTTGCACAGTCTGCGGTTGCGCGTACTCAAACGCGACCCCTACGTTGTGTGCGGCAAAAGCGATCCATGGCGTGAGCGCCTGTTCATCCCAGCGCATCCCGTACTGCGCTACGTGAAGGTCCGTCGCACCTGTGTTAAGCTCGTCGCTGAGCTTGGATCCCGCGGCGAGCGTCCCTCGGGTGATTCGCGATTCGAGTGAAAATTGCCCCGTGATCGTGATGCACGCGTGCGTCTCAATGCGCACAGCGCCCAGGTCTCCGACCGCGCGCACGCCCTGGCTCCCGTTGCTGCAGCTCATTCGAGAGACGCGCGAGGC